>JACCTS010000255.1 GCA_013812245.1 Rubrobacter sp. | reverse complement strand
TTGCCGCGCTTGTAGAAACCGGCGCCACTCTTATTGCCGAGGAGATCCTTATCCAGCATCTCCTTCAGCTTCGGGGGCGGCTTGAGGTCTTCGCGCGACTCGTCTTTTGGGACGGCCTCATACAGATTCTCGGCGACGCCGACGGCGATGTCCAGGCCGACCTGATCGTTGAGCCGGAAGGTGGCCGTCTTCGGGTGGCCGATGAGCGGGCCGGTTATGGCGTCCACCTCCTCGACGCCGTAGCCGTTCTCGAAGGCGTATGCCGCCGACTGCATCCCGGCGAAGGTCCCGAGCCGGTTGCCGATGAAGTTGGGCGTGTCCTTGGCGATGACGCCGCCCTTGCCGAGCACCCGCTCCCCGAAATCCCGGAAGGACTCGATGAGATCCGGGTCGGTGTCCTCCGTCGGTATGATCTCCAGCATCTTCAGATAGCGCGGCGGGTTGAAGAAATGCGTTCCCAGGAAACGCTGCCGGAAGCCATCCGAACGCCCCTCTGCTATCTGGTGCAGCGGGATACCAGAGGTGTTCGAAGAGATCACGGCGTCGTCCTTCGCGATCTCCTCGACCCGCTCCATCAGTTCCCGCTTCGGCTCAAGCTTCTCGATGATGGCTTCTAGGATCCAGTCGGCCTCGGCGACGCGGTCGAAGTCGTCAGCGAAGTTGCCTGTGCGGATTCGTCCGGCGACCTCCTTGCTCATTAGGGCAGCGGGACGGGCCTTCATCATCCGGTCGTATCCCGCTTCGACTACGTCGTCGTTGTCGCCGTCGTCAGGGGCGATGTCGAGCAGATCCACCTCCAGCCCCGAGTTGGCGCAGTGGGCAGCGATAGCGGCGCCCATGGTTCCAGCGCCGAGAACGGCGACCCTCCGGATCTTCCGCATAAGAACTCCCTTTCCCTCTTTAACCGTACAACTCTTCGTGCAGCGATTCGATGGCTTTTCTTACCCGCAAGAGATGGGCTTCGAACTGCTCCCTGATCTCCTCGTACTTTTTCTCGCCGAGCGGGGTGATGGCGTAGAAGCGCCGGCTCCGGGTGTCTGGCCGCTCCCACTCGCCCTTCACGTAGCCCTTCTCCTCCAGGCGGCGCAGCAGCGGGTAGACGGTATTCGGGGAGACGCTCATCACACCCGCGGTCTTCTCCCGGATCTTGTGCATCAGGCTGTTGCCGTACTCGGGCTGCTCACGGACGAAGTGGAGTACGAGCAGCGGGAACACCGTGCGGGATTTGATCTCGCTCAGGAACACATCCTTCGGCGTCGCCCGTTCCTCCGTAACGACACTTCCCTCCCCTGCCGGTTCAGCCATCACACCCCTTCTCCAAAACTTGTCAATTTTGATAATAACACCCATAATAACTTTGCGCTAAGAACGCGCCGGGTAGAGATAGGGCTACGGATACGAACAGAGAAGGAGGAGAGCCAATGATCACCGATGTGTCCAGTTCGTTGGGAACGGACTTTTATCTGCTGGACGAGTTGCTGACGGAAGAGGAGCGGGAGGTCAGGGACCGGGTACGGGCGTTCTGCGACCGGGAGGTCATCCCGGTTATGAACGATTACTGGGACAGGGCCGAGTTTCCTTTCGAGATGATCCCGAAGTTCGCGGAGTTGGGGATCTCGGGTTGCAGCATCGAGGGGTACGGGTGTCCCGGCATGAGCAAGCTCGCCGAGGGACTCGTGGCGGTTGAGCTTGCGCGGGGCGACGGCAGCCTCAACACCTTCTTCGGGGTGCATTCCGGGCTCGCGATGGGGACCATCGCCATGCTCGGCAGCGAGGAGCAGAAAGAGAAGTGGCTCCCGCCGATGGCGCGGATGGAGAAGATCGGGGCCTTCGGCCTCACCGAGCCAGACCACGGCTCCGACGTGGTGATGCTCGAAACCACGGCTGCCAGGGACGGTGACGAGTACGTCATCAACGGCCACAAGAAATGGATCGGCAACGCATCTTTCGCAGACGTGACCATCATCTGGGCGCGTAACACCGAAGACGGCCAGGTCAAGGGCTTTCTGGTGGAGAAGGGCTCGGATGGGTTCTCGACCGAGGTCATGACAGGCAAGATGGGCAAGCGAGCCGTGTGGCAGGCTGAGATCCATCTCGAAGACGTGCGCGTTCCGGCGGAGAACAAGCTGGAGCACGCCAACTCCTTCAAAGACACCTCGAAGGTGTTGTCGGCCACGCGCTACGGCGTCGCGTGGGAAGGCATCGGGCATGCGGTGGCGTGTTACGAGGCGGCGTTGTCGTACGCGAAGGAACGCAAGATCTTCGCCCTTCCGCTGGAAGGCTACCAGCTCATCCAGAACAAGCTCGCCAACATGCTGGCCGAGATCACCAACATGCAGCTCATGTGCTTCCGCCTCAGCCAGCTCGCCGCCTCGGGCAAGATGACCGGCGGTATGGCCTCCCTCGCCAAGATGAACACGGCCAAGAAGGCCAAACAGGTCTGCTCCGACGCAAGGGATATCCTCGGCGGCAACGGCATACTCCTCGAATACCTCGTCGCCAAGCACCTTGCGGACATGGAGGTCGTCTACACCTACGAGGGTACGGATATCGTGCAGTCGCTCATCGTGGGGCGTGAGATCACCGGCGTCCAGGCGATGGCCCCGAGCCGCAACGCATAGCCGCAAGTTCAGATCAGGCCAGAGAAGCCGCTCCGGAATTCTATCCTCGGGGCGGCTTTCTCATTTCCTGGCAAGCACGATGACGGGTATCCGGCGATCCCCAGCCCACTCTTCGTAGGCGGCGAGCGCGGGATAGACCTCCAGACAGAACCTCCAGAGCCGTGCCCGCTCTGCGCCTTCGGCCTCTCCCGCCGTGACGCGGTGACGTTGACCGCGGACCTGGGCCAGCGCGTCGGGATTCGCGCGCAGGTTGTGGTACCACGCCGGGTATTTCGTCTGGCCGTAGCCGGAGGCCACGACGATGATGTCCTCTCCGTCCAGTATCCCGAGAAGCGGTAAAGTCCGTTTCTTCCCGCTCTTCGCGCCCGTCGTGGTGAGCATGACAATGGGCAGCCCGGTGAGGAGGCTCGATGCGGTGCGCCGACCGTTCGTCGCCTCGAAGACGAAACGGTCGGCGTGGTGGAGCGTGCGGGCGAGGACTCGACTCACCGCTTTCGGCCCGGAGAGATCGCGGACTACGCGCCGGAATCTCCCCGCTTCCCGGCTTTTCACGCCCGCTTTTCGGTGAGAGATGCGAGTTCGGCGGCCACGTCATCGCCGCAGAGCGCGTGAGTGATAAACGCTCCGACAGCACAGCCCGACGCTACGGCATTCGCGAGCGACTGCATCATCTTCCCCGCATCTCCGGCGACGAAGACGCCCTTCACCGTCGTCTCGCGGGTTCCGGGGTCGGCGGAGATGACGTGCGACTGCATCATCTCCACGTACTCCGTCTCGCAGCCAAGCATCTCCGCCAGCCCCGAGCTCTGCCGCTGCGGCGGGTTCGTGAACAGACCTTCGCGCTCTATATCCGTCCCGTCTTCAAGGACGATACAGGTCAGTTTCCGTTCCTCCGCGTCCGACTCGATGACGAAGATCGGCCCCTCGTAAAGCGGAACACCGAGCGCATCCAGCTTCTTCCGGTCCTTGTCCGGTACCTCCGTTCCGTCCGTGATGGCGATGAGGTCGCGGCTCCAGTTCCTGATCAAGGTCACCCGGAACATCACCATCTCCCCGCTCGCGTATACCGCGAGCGGCCTCTCCCGAACCTCCCACCCGTGACAGAACGGGCAATGATAAATTCCCCGCCCCCACGCCTCCGCGAAGCCCGGCACATCCGGCATCACGTCCGTCTGCCCCGACGCGATGAGCAGCTTCCGCGCAAGTACCGAATCCCCGTCCGATAGCGTTACCGTGAAGCCCCCGTCCGCACCGGACGCCCCGGTCGCAACGCCCTCCCGCACCGCGACGGTCTCGTACTTTTCGAGGTCGCGCTTGCCGAGGCGCAGCAGTTCGTCGGGCGGAACGCCGTCTCTCGTGAAGAGGTTGTGTGAGTGGTCCGCCGAGGCGTTCCTCGGTGCGCCACCGTCAAGGACGAGCGTTCGCCGCATCGCACGCCCGAGCGCGAGCGCCGCCGAAAGCCCGGCCGTGCCCGCCCCGACTATTACCGCGTCGTACTTATCCGTCATGCGCTTCTCCTTTTTCGTTGGATCGATCATTAGTTACGTGCCTGTGGTGCAGCTTCGAGAGGTCGCGTCCGGGGGCTCCGGCGACCATGAGCATGTGTACATCCTCGTCGCCGATGACGTCGAAGGCGTGGCGGAGCATCCCGTCGAAGTACGCCGCATCGCCCGGTCCGAGTTCGACGACTTCGAGGCCGAGCGTCAGGCGCAGCCTCCCGAACACCACGAAGAGCCACTCCTCACCCTCGTGGCGATGGTACTCTGGATCATCCACCCCCCGATGCTCCGACTGCCTCATCCCGCTCGGGAACACGACCCGGACCGCCGAAAGCCCCACCGGCCCGGCCTCCGGCGTGAGCATCTGCACCCGCGAACCATGCACCTCGAAGAATGGCGACTCGCTCCCCCGCACCACGATCCCCGGCTTCGGCCTCTCCTCCACAAGCTCCGAAATGGATACCCCGAGACCCGCCGCCACGTTCAACAACGTCGCCAGCGACGGCTGCCGCTGTCCGCTTTCGAGCCGCGATAGATGCGCCACCGACACCCCGCTCGCCACCGAGAGTCCCTCCAGCGTCATCCCACGCCCGGCCCGCGCCCGCCGCACCTTCCCACCAACCTCAGCCATCATCCTCTCGACATCCGCAGCGTTCCCAACCTCTTCCATGACAATCAATTTATCATATTGACAAAATATTTGTCACAGGTATCCGGGTAAGATGGTCTCGTCCGACGATTCTAAGAAAAGGAGCGGTCATAAAAGCCATCCGGTTGCACGAGATAGAGAGCCCCGAGAAACTGGTCTACGAGGATGTGCCGGAGCCCGAGCCCGGTCCCGGCGAGGTCGTGGTCCGGCTGCGGGCGGCTGCCCTCAACCGCCGCGACGTTTTCGTGACGCGCGGCATGTATCCTGGCGCGAAGCCAGACGCCCTGCCGATCATCCTGGGCGCCGACGGCTCCGGCGAGATCTCGGCCCGTGGCGACGGGGTGGACGGCCCGGCTGAAGGCGCGGAGGTTGTTATCAACCCGGCGCTCTTCTGGGGCGACGACCCGCGCATCCCTGGCAAGGAGTACCGCATCCTCGGCCTGCCTGACGACGGGACGTTCGCCCAGTTCATCAAGGTCCCGGCTGACCACGTATTCCCGAAGCCGTCGCACCTCTCTCAGGAAGAGGCGGCGGCGATACCGCTCGCGGCGCTGACCGCTTACCGGGCGCTCTTCACGCGCGGGCGTCTACAGGAAGGCGAGACAGTCGTCGTGCCCGGTATCGGCGGCGGCGTGGCGACTTTCCTAGTTCAGATGGCGAGGGCCATCGGCGCCAGGGTCTTCGTCACGAGCGGGAGCGACGAGAAGATCGAGCAGGCGAAGGAACTCGGGGCCGAAGGCGGCATCAACTACAACACGGAGAAGTGGTCGAGGGAGTTGCGAAGCATGACAGGCGGCGTGGACCTCTCGGCCGACACCATCGGCGGCGAGGTCTTCGACGCCCTGCTCTCCATTGCCAAGCCAGGCGGCCGTGTAGTCTCGATAGGTGCTACCGCGGGGCCTGTGGAGAAGCTGATATTGCCCAAGATCTTCATCCGCCCCGGACACCTCGACGTGCTCGGCACCGCGATGGGCAGCCCCCAAGACTTCGAGGGCATGCTTCGCTTCTACGAAGAACACGAACTCTATCCAGTCATCAAAGAAACCTTCCCGCTCGAAGAAGCTACCGCCGCCATGAACTACATGGAGGAAGGCTCGGGTATCGGCAAGATAGTCCTCGACATCCCGGCGTAGTTCATACGAACATAGAAGACGGAAAGGGGCTGGATCTCCAGCCCCTTTTTCATGCCCGCAAGCCACATGGCTCGTTGTCCTACCAAATGTCCCGGTCACGACGGGACAATGTTCAGGACGCCGGGCTCATGCGAGTTCGCGTTGCTGCATGAGCCTTGCCTGACCACCCAATGCACCACAGGGCAGCTTCCTCCCGCTGGTTTGCGCACCCTGGACGAAGTCGGTCTCTCGGCCGACTTCTACGCGATCTTCTCCATCGTGCTGGACGTTATCTTCGCCACCATATGGGGCGCGGTCGCCACCCTCATCTTCTGGCGCAGATCCGACAACCGGATGGGGATGTTCATCTCCTTTGCGCTGCTCACCTTCGGGACGGCCACCTTCGTATTTACCATGGAGGCGCTGGCGGTCCGTCACCCCGTCTGGGAGATCCCGTTCCACCTACTCCATTTCCTCGGATCAGTCTACTTCGGCCTGTTCCTGTATCTCTTCCCGGACGGTCGGTTCGTACCACGATGGACGCGCTGGGTGGCGCTAGTGTGGATCGCCTGGCAGTTGCCCCGGTACTTGTTCCCGGACTGGTATCTGAACTCAGACTCCTGGTATCCCTCGGCCAGCCTCGTGGTGTGGTTGGTCGCCTTTGGCACCACGGTCTACTCTCAGGTACACCGCTACCGGCGCATCTCTAACGCAACGCAGCGGCAGCAGATAAAGTGGGTGGTCTTCGGCATCGCGGCGGCACTCACCGGGTACCTCGGAACGGCTCTGGCTCTGACCGCTTTCGTCCCATCCCTCACGTCGCCACACGCGCTGATCGCACACCTGGCCGGGTACGCGATCATGTACGCGGCCATGCTCCTCATACCCCTCTCCATCAGCGTGGCGATCCTACGCTCCCAGCTCTTCGACATAGACCTCATCATCAACCGCACCCTCGTCTACGGTGCCCTGACCGCCAGCGTCGTGCTTCTCTATGTGCTGGTGGTGGGAGGACTCGGCGCGGTGTTGCGGTTGCAGGGGAGCCTGATCGTCTCCCTCATCGCCACGGGACTCGCCGCCGTCATGTTCCAACCTTTCCGCGACCGGCTGCAGCGAGCGGTCAACCGCCTGATGTACGGAGAGCGCCACGAACCTTACGCGGTCCTCTCGCGCCTCGGCAAGCGTCTCGAAGCCTCGCTCGCCCCGGACGCCGTGCTGCCAGCCGCCGTCCGAACAGTCGCCGAGACTCTGAAGCTGGCTTACGTGACCGTGGAAGCCGGTAAAGACGGCGCGCTCGAGACGGTGGCGGTCACGGGAGAGCCCGTGCGGAATCCGCTGCGGCTGCCGCTCGTCTACGGTGGCGAGACGGCCAGAAGCCTGATCCTCGCCCCACGCGCCGGGAAGGAGAGCTTCTCAGCGGTGGATCGGCGGCTCCTCGAAGACCTCGCGCACCAGATCGGGGTGGCCGCCCACGCGGCACGCCTGACGGAAGAAGCCGTGCGCCTCTCCGCCGATTTGCAGAAGTCGAGAGAGAGGTTGGTGAACACGCGCGAAGAGGAACGACGACGCTTGAGGCGCGACCTGCACGACGGTCTTGGACCGCAACTCGCCAGCCTGACCATGAAGGCGGAAGCCGCGCGGGACCTCATTGCAGTGGACCCCATGCGCGCGGGGACTTTGCTTTCCAGCCTCATAGATCAAACACAATCTGCCGTCGCCGACGTGCGGCGCCTCGTCTACGCTCTGCGCCCGCCCGCTCTGGACGCCCTGGGGCTCGTCGGGGCGATCCGGTCGCACGCTTCCCACCTTGACCACGGCGGCCCGCGCGTGAGGGTCGAGGCTCCAGAGAAGCTGCCCGCCCTGCCCGCCGCCGTCGAGGTCGCCGCTTACCGGATCTCCCTCGAAGCGGTGAACAACGCCGCCCGGCACTCCGGAGCGAAGGATTGCATCGTCCGCCTCGTCCCGGGCATGGAGGACGGCACGCTACGCCTGGAAGTCCAGGACGATGGGCGGGGAATTGGAGAGGACCGCGGCTCGGGCATCGGGCTCGCCTCGATGCGCGAACGGGCGGGAGAGCTGGGTGGATGGTGTACCGTCGAGGCCGTCCCCTCGGGCGGCACCCTCGTGAAGGCGTCTCTGCCCGCGCTCGACGTGACGGAAGAAACGGCAAGTCCGGACCATCGGAGAGCATGAACGTGGAGTCCATACGTGTCCTGATCGCAGACGATCATCCACACTTCCGCGATGGTCTGCGCGCCCTCTTGCTATCCGCGCCCGGCGTCGAAGTGCTGGACGAAGCCGGAGACGGAGAAGAAGCCATTTCTCTCGCCAACCGGCTGCAACCCGACGTCATCCTGATGGATCTGAACATGCCAGGCACGAGCGGCATCGAGGCCACGCGCCGCATTCTACGTACCAGCCCGCATATCAGCATCCTGGTCATCAGCATGTTCGATGACGACGACTCGGTGTTCGCCGCGCTGCAAGCAGGAGCGCGCGGCTACTTGTTGAAAGGCGCGCTCAAGGCCGAGATACTGCGTTCGATCCGCGCAGTCGCGAGCGGAGAGGCCATCTTCGGTCCCGCCATCGCCAAACGCCTGATGCAATACTTCGCCGCTCCCCGTCCCGCTTCGGCGGAAGCCTTCCCCGAGCTCACCGAGCGCGAGCACGAAATACTCATCCTCCTCGCTGCACACCAGACCAACTGACCTGCTCCCCAAAAACTGATCCAGCTACTATGAGAGTCCTATCGCCCGAATCGGGCAGAAGAAGGAGGACTCTCGATGAAGAAAAGACACAGCCCGGAGCAGATCGTCCGCAAGCTGCGCCAGGCGGACGAGAAGCTCGCTGGCGGTGCCTCGGTCCCGGAGGTCGCCCGGGAGCTCGGCGTGAGCGAGGCGACCTTCCACCGCTGGCGCAACCGGTACGGTGGGTTGAATCCGAGCGAGCCCAAGCGCCTCAAGGAGCTCGAAAAGGAGAACGCCCGCCTGAAGAAGATCGTGGCCGAGCAGGCCGTGGACATAAGCATCCTAAAGGAGGTGAGCAAGGGAAACTTCTGAGCCCGGTACGGAGGCGAGCCGCCGTCGCGCATGTGCGACGAAAGCTGGAGGTCTCCGAGCGCCGGGCCTGCCGAGTGATAGGCCAACCCCGATCGACGCAGCGCTACATGAGCCGCAAAGTCCGAACGGATCGGCCCCTGGCCCAACGCATGGTCGCGCTTTCCCGAGAGAACCCCCGCTACGGTTATCGGAGGGTGTGGGCGCTTCTGAGGCGGGAAGGTTTCGAGGTCAACAAGAAGCGGGTGCACAGGCTCTGGAGGGAGGAAGGGCTCAAAGTTCCCGACAAGCAGCACAAAAGGAGGCGCCTTTTGGGCGACAGCGAGAACGGGTGCAAGAGGAAGCGGGCCGAGCATAGGGACCACGTGTGGAGCTACGACTTCGTTATCGACCGAACCGAGGATGGGCGCCGGCTGAAGATGATGCCCATCGTGGACGAGTACAGCAGGGAGTGCCTTACCATAAAGGTCGAGAGGAGCATCACCGCGGAGGATGTCGTAAGGACCCTGGCGACGTTATTCGAGCGGCGAGGAGAGCCTTCCTTCATCCGTTCGGACAACGGTCCGGAGTTCATCGCCAAAGCCGTAAAATGTTGGCTGGAGGCATCGGGGATTAAGACCCTTTACATCGAGCCTGGCTCTCCGTGGGAGAACGCCTACTCGGAGACGTTCATAAGCCGCCTGGGAGACGAGCTACTAAAGAGGGAGGTATTCACCAACCTGCTGGAAGCGAAGGTTTTGGTGGAGGAGTATAGAAACCACTACAACCGCGAGCGGCCGCACAGCGCTTTGGGTTACCGGACGCCGGCGGAGTTTGCGGCGGCGTACGAGGCGGCCAGCGCAGACGAAGACCTTACGAAGGAGCTAGAATCGATAACCGCACTCTCATAGCGGTTGGTACAGAAAACGGGGTCAGGTCACAACCCCGAGATCGCGAGCCGCCTCCACCTCAGCCAAAAAACGGTTCGCAACCACGTCTCCAACATCTTCACCAAGCTCCAGGTTGCCGACAGAGCCCAGGCCATCATTCGCGCCCGTGATGCGGGCCTAGGCCAGGATCATCGCTTGTAGATCCTGAGCTTTCCAACCACCGAGCAGCCGAGCGCGTCCGCATCGGGCCAGTTAGCCTCCACCGCTCGAAGTCATCCACGTCGAGGCCGAAGTGGTGAGCGGCGGACGCGGGAGCGTCGCAACTCCCTGACGCGCAGCCACGTCACCGGGAACGGAAAGTCAGGAGCTGGAATCTCTTCCATCGTGCGTGAAACCGTTCGCTCGCATCCCCCGCCTCACAAATCCCACAATTCCCTGTAGGGTTGTGGAACCAACCGCTGCTTCTTCTCGGGAAGACCCGAGAACGATATCTCCCGCCTCGATGTTTCGCCGGATAGCTGCTCACGCCACACCGCGCCATCCCGGCCCATATAAAGATGCTCCCCGGATTCCTTCCGCTCGAGCAGTCCGGTGAACACCACGGTGTAACGTTCAGCGGTCACGCCGCCATCGTCATAGATTCAGGCGTAGCGGGGAGCACCGCCGGCAGCAGCCGCTCGCGCCTGATTCGTCCACGCAAACCAGCGCCTCTCTCTACTCGGAGCCGGGTTCTTTGAGGAACCGCGCGGGGTCCTCGGTGGCTGCAAACAGGTCCTCATCCAGCGGCTCAACCGAGGCTTTCCGCGCCTCCTCGGGCCCAGCGCCGGGCGTCAGGTCCTCCGGCTCCCAGGATACTCCCGGCTTTCCGCTACCGTCCGCTCTTCCAGGCACGAATCCTCCTCTCTGACAGTAACCTCTGGATCCAGGAGGGACCGAGCTGCGGCCACTCCTGGATCTCTCGACGAGTTGACCGGCCGGCTAATGGACGAACTGCTCGTCCTCCGTGGAGCCGGGCAGCCCGGTAACCGGGCTCTCGACGGTCTCGAACTGCGCCTCCTCGGTCGATCCGGTAAGGGCGGTGGTGGAGGCCATGCCGCCCGCGACGACCTGCGCGACCTCGTCGAAGTAGCCTGCTCCAGCCTCGCGCTGGTGCCGGGTCGCGGTGTAGCCGTACTGCTCGGCGGCGAACTCCGCCTCCTGAAGCTCGACGTAGGCGGCCATGCCGCGCTCGCTGTAGTCGCGGGCGAGCTCGAACATCGAGTAGTTGAGGGCGTGGAACCCTGCGAGCGTGACGAACTGGTACTTGTAGCCCATCTCGCCGAGCCTCTCCTGGAAGGTGGCGCACTCCTCGTCGCCGAGGTACTTCCTCCAGTTGAACGACGGCGAGCAGTTGTACGCGAGCAGCTTGCCGGGGAACTTCTCGTGGATCGCCTCAGCGAACTCCCGCGCCTCCCCTATATCCGGCATCGAGGTCTCGCACCACACCACGTCCGCGAACGGCGCGTACGCCAGCCCGCGCGCTATGGCCTGCTCGATGCTGGCCTTGGTGCGGTAGAAGCCCTCCATCGTCCGCTCCCCGGTAAGGAACTGCTCGTCCACCGGGTCAACGTCGGTCGTTATGAGGTTGGCCGCGTCCCCGTCGGTGCGGGCGACGATGACCGTCGGCACGTCGAGCACGTCCGCCGCCAACCTCGCGGAGATGAGCGTCCTCACGCCCTGCGCGGTCGGCAGGAGGACCTTGCCGCCCATGTGCCCGCACTTCTTCTCGCTCGAAAGCTGGTCCTCGAAGTGGACGCCTGATGCCCCGGCTTCGATCATGGCCTTCGTCAACTCGAAGGCGTTCAATGCGCCGCCGAAACCGGCCTCGCAGTCCGCCAGGATAGGCGCGAACCAGTTAATGTCGTTCTTGCCCTCGGCGTGGTGGATCTGGTCGGCGCGCTGGAGGGCGCGGTTGATCCTACGCACCAACTCGGGCCCGCTGCTGACCGGGTACAGGCTCTGATCCGGGTACGTCTGCCCCGCGAGGTTCGCGTCAGCCGCGACCTGCCATCCACTCAGGTAGATGGACTCGAGTCCGGCCTTGACCTGCTGCACGGCCTGATTGCCCGTCATCGCCCCGAGAGACCTCACGAAAGGCCGCTCGTGCATCAAACGCCACAGCCTCTCCGCCCCGAGCCGCGCCAGCGTGTGTTCGATCTTCACCGATCCCCGCAACCGCGCCACGTCCTCCGCGCTGTACGGACGCTCGATGCCAGCCCAGCGTTCACCTTCCCAGCCACGGGAGATGTCCTCCGTCACCCCGGCTCCGTTCTCCCCTGATCCATTCTTTCCGTTCAACATCCTGATGCTCCTTTCCAGAAACCTCCCCATCACGTATATTTAGTATGTATATACGTGTATTTTGTATCTAACCATTCTGAACACATTTTCGGGTCGTGTCAAGGGAGAGTGGGCGGACCCGTCCTCGGGCGCGAGAAAGGCGGGCAGCCTTTGCTTGGAGCCGCCCGCCTTCGTATGAATGCCGTACGGAATACGCCCCTCTATTCCAGGATCTCGTATCCGGGGAGGGTCAGGAACGGGACGAAATCGTCGTCGGTGGAGATACGCTCGAAGAGCCTGGAGGCGTCCTCGAAGCGATCGTTCTTGGTGCGCTCCTTGTTGACGATCTCGGGAAGCTTGTCCATCTCCTCCTTGAGAATCCGGTCGAAGAGCTCCTGTGTCACCTCGGTGCCGTCGTTGAAGACGCCGCCGGGGTTGTGGACCCACTGCCACACCTGGGCGCGGGCGATCTCCGCCGTCGCCGCGTCCTCCATCAGGTTGAAGACGGGGACCGCACCGCGTCCAGCCAGCCACGCCCCAATGTACTGGAGGCCGACGCTCACGTTGTTGCGGAGCCCGTCCTCGGTGATGTTGCCCTCGGATGGTTCGGAGAGTTCGGCCGCCGTCGGGCTGGCATCCGGGATTTTGTCCAGCTGGTTGGGCTGGGGCATGATCTCATCGAAGACCTCTTTGGCGAGCGAGACCATTCCGGGGTGGGCGACCCACGTCCCGTCGTGCCCGTCGTTCGCCTCGCGCTCCTTGTCCGAACGAACCTTGTCGAAGGCGGCTTCGTTCGCCTCGGGGTCGTTGGGAACCGGGATCTGGGCGGCCATGCCACCGATGGCGTGGGCGCCGCGATTGTGGCACGTCTTGATGAGGAGCAGCGTGTAAGCCCGCATGAACGGGACCGTCATCGTGACTTCGATCCGGTTGGGCAGCAGGCGGTCCTCGCGGTTACGGAACGTCTTGATGTAGCTGAAGATGTAGTCCCAGCGACCGGCGTTCAGGCCGGCGGAGTGGTCCCGCAACTCGTAGAGGATCTCCTCCATCTCGAACGTCGCCGGGAAAGTCTCGAGCAGCACCGTCGCCTTGATGGTGCCGCGCGGTATGCCGATCTCATCCTGGGCCATGTTTAAGATGTCGTTCCAAAGGCGCGCCTCTGGATAGTGCTCCATCTTCGGCAGGTAGAAGTACGGTCCCGAACCCCGGTCGAGAAGGTTCTGGGCATTGTGGAAGAAGTACAGGCCAAAGTCGAAGATGCCGCCGGGTACGGGCTTGCCGTCCACGAGCATGTGCTTCTCGAAGAGGTGCCAGCCACGGGGGCGTGCGATCAGGACGGCCGTCTCGTCGTTCAACTCGTAGTGCTTGCCCGTGTCCGGGTCGTCGAAGGAGATGGTGCGGACTATCGCCTCGCGCAGGTTCTGCTGGCTCTCCAGCATGTTGATCCAGGTCGGACAGTTCGCGTCCTCGAAGTCCGTCATGTACGTGCTCGCACCGGAGTTGAGCGCGTTGATGAGCATCTTCCGGTCAGGCGGACCCGTGATCTCCACGCGCCGGTCCTGAAGATCCTCGGGCACGGGAGCGACCCTCCAGTCGCCCTCCCGGATATCTTTCGTGTCTTCGAGGAAGTCCGGCATCTCGCCGGCGTCTATCTTCGCCTGCCACTCCTCGCGGACGCCGAGGATCTCATCCACCCTCCCCGAGAACTCCCGCGCCAGCTTCGCCACGAAGGCGACCGCCTCCGGTGACAGGACTTCGGCGTATTTATCCGGTATGGGGGCCGTGATCTCGACCCCTTCTCCAAACCTCTGCTCTGTGCTCTGCATGACTCTCACGGGCTCCTTCCCGTCGCTGCTAGAGAAAAGCTACTCTAGCAAGCCGCCGCAACCAACGCTTGGAGCCCGCGGAAACTAGGCTGCGGCCTGGACACGAACCTCGGCCGGAGCCCGCCGCACGTAGACGATGCACGAGGTTGGGACACAGCGCCACCGGAAGAGCACCTGATACTCAACGAACCCTATTTGCACCCGCTCTCCCATACGCGGCGCGCCCTCCTCGTAGCGCCGCTCCAGGATCTCCTCTGTCTGAGAGTCTCTGTACTGGACCGGGATCATGTCCACTCCCTTTCGTGATCGCCCGAAACGTAAAAGGAACGTTAACCGGCCTCTTGCCATAAATCCAATCATTAGTTTATATTGTTGTCATAGGTCTAACCTATATCAGGAGTGTGCGATGCTGTTTCGACAGATGGAGTGTTTTCTGGCGGTGGCGCGGCTCGGGAACGTGAGCCGGGCGGCGGAAGAGATGTTCCTGACGCAACCGACGTTGACGGCCCGCCTGAAGTCGCTTGAGGAGGAGGTCGGGGACGAGTTGTTCGTCAGGACGAGCAGGGGGATGCGGCTGACGGAGGCGGGACGCGAGTTTCTGCCGTACGCGGAGCGGTGCGTCGGGAGCCTCGCCGAGGGGAAGCGGAGGCTCACGGAGCTGCGGGGAGGTTCGGGCGGGCGGCTGGCGCTGGGGGCATCGCCGGGCGTGGGGACCTATGCCTTGCCGGGGTTGCTGGAGCGATTCGTGGCGGCGTATCCGCGGGTGTCGGTATCGGTTCGCACGGGGCATTCGGAGGACATCCTGGGAATGGTGCTCGGGGAAGACGTGCAGCTTGGGCTGACGAGAACGATGACCCATCCGGAGGTCGAGAGTTTGCCTCTTTACGAGGACGAGCTGGTACTGGTGGTGGATCCGGGGCACCGGTTCACGGAGAAGGGGGCGGCGAACCTGGCCGAGGTGGGCAAAGAGCAGATCATCCTCTTCGATAACGACTCCAGTTACACCGAGCAGACGCGGGCGCTGCTCCGAGACGCTGACATCAGAGAGTTCAGGACGCTGGAGGTGGACAACATCGAGGCGGCCAAGCGGATGGTCGAGCACCGGCTCGGTGTCGCGTTCCTTCCTCGTACGGCGGTGGTGAGGAGTGTGGGAGCTGGGAACCTCGTCCTGATCCCGGTCCAGGGAGGTCCGGTCCTCAGCCGCTCCATCGTTGCCCTGAAGCGTCGGGACGTGCGCGCCACCGGACCCGTCGCCGCCTTCCTGGAGCTGGCGAGCACCCTGGGCGAGACGCGCGAGGGAGCCCAACTCTCCCCTGCCCTCGCCGCCGAGTTCGAGAACCTGCAATTAATAGACCTGTTCACGTAGAAAAAGGATCTAGACAAACACAAGATCGGAAGTCCGTCGGAGAGTTCCCGAGAACCGCCGGAGTTGTAGTCTCTCACTTGGTGCTCTCCAGGGCATCTGCGTCAAGGACATAGATGCGGCGATCCTTCAGCTTCACGGCCCCGCCTCTTTGCAGCTTGGTGAAGGCCCTGGTGACGCTCTCACGGCTCGCGCCGATCATGCTGGCAAGCTGCCAGTGGGTGTAGTGGGTGGGTATACTCGGTCCCTCGGGCGTCATGACGCCTTCGTGCGCGACGAGCCGGAGGACGAGGCTCGCCAGGCGCGTCGGCACGTCCTTGAGACCGATGTCCTCCAGCCGCTCTTCGCACGCCCGAAGCCGCTCGCTAAGGACACGCATCATTTCGAGGCCGACGTCCGGGTTGGCCCTCACAAGCCGTTCTAGATCCTCGTGTCTCAGGACACAGATGTCGGAAGGCTCGGTGGCCTCCGCATACGCCTCCCTCATCCGCTGCGCGGTGAGCGACATCTCCCCGAACATCGTCCCGGCCTCCACCATGGCGAGCGTGAACTCCCACCCGTCCGGGGTCACCTTGTATATGCGCACCCTGCCTCTCTTGAGCATGAAGAGCGC
>JACCTS010000239.1 GCA_013812245.1 Rubrobacter sp. | reverse complement strand
CTATAGCACCGCCGAAGACGTAGCGGAACAGCAGCACGAACATCACAGGCTGGATGATGGCGAACACGAGAAGCTCGGGGATGCGTGGGATCTGGATCAGGTTCCTCTTCGCCAGCACCCATCCGTCCGCGACGGCCCAGTAAGCACGGCTCCGGCGCAACGGCTTGAGTTCCTCGGAGCGAATGTTTCCGGCGCTCATGCGACCTCCTGCTGATGGTCATCCGTCTGGTTCCCGTCCGCCTCCTCAGCCGCATGCCCGGTCAGGGCGAGGAACACGTCGTCGAGCGTGGGACGGTGGAGGCCGAGGTCGTTGAGACCAACATTTGCTTCGTTGAGATCGCGGACGACTGAGGAGATCAAACGGGCCCCGCCCTCCACCGTCGCCCCCGCGTGGCGGCGGCCTTCGTCCACGCGAACGTCACCGTGGGCGTGGGCCTCCAGTATGCGCGCGGCGGCCCCAAGGTCCGAGCCTTCGGAGACCGTGATCTCCAGCCGCTCGCCCCCGACCCGCGCCTTCAGGTCGTCGGAGGTGCCCTCCGCGATCACGGTCCCCCGGTCCACGACAGCTATGCGGTTGGCCAGCCGGTCTGCTTCGTCGAGGTACTGGGTGGTGAGCAGGAGCGTTGTCCCACCGGAGACCAACTCCCCGATGATCTCCCACATGGAGAGGCGGCTGCGCGGGTCGAGGCCGGTGGTCGGCTCGTCCAGGAAGAGCACCGGCGGTGCAAGCACCAGGCTCGCCGCGAGGTCGAGGCGGCGGCGCATCCCGCCTGAATACGTCTTCACCAGGCGCGAGGCGGCGTCCGTCAGGTCGAAGCGCTCCAGAAGCTCATTGGCCCGCTTACGGGCCTGCTTTCCTGGCAGGTGGTAGAGCCGCCCGACCATCTCCAGGTTCTCTCGTCCCGTGAGGTACTCGTCTACGGCGGCGTACTGGCCGGTAAGCCCGATCCTGGACCGAAGTTCGTCCGCCTGCTTCAGCACGTCGAGCCCCGCCACCTCGGCCCGTCCGGCGTCGGGTTTCAGGAGGGTGGTGAGGATTCGGACGGCGGTCGTTTTCCCGGCGCCGTTCGGACCAAGCACCCCGAGGACCGTCCCCTCCTCGACCGAGAGGCTGAGACCGTCCAACGCGTGCGTCTTGCCGTAGCTTTTCTCCAGACCTTCGGCCAGTATGGCGGGGCTGCCGTTTGCCATGCGGTGCCTTTCGTGATGGTGGGGCGTGTCCCGTAATTAAACCCGACGAACCGCCGGACGCCCACGGTAATTACGCCACGCGCTGGGAGAAATTTCCGGGAATCTGGCGGCCCACGGAGATGCGCGGAATCCCGCATCCCTGTTAGAGTTCCGGCTCACACGATGCAAGAGGAACGATGCCTTTGAGAGACGTATTTCGTACACCCGTTACGACGATAGCGGTCGCCGTGCTCGTCGCCCTGGCCGCGCTGCTTGGATCCTGCTCCGGGGAACAGCCGGAGGATCGGGCATCTCCGAAAAAGGCCGCCGATGGCTCCGGTTCGGGCAACACGGCGAAGTCCGAGGCCGGCTCCGATGCTTCCCGAAAAGGCCAGAAACCCGAGGCTCTTGCGACGCTCGTCCCCATCACCCACCTCACCTCGAAGCGGGAGACGGTGAGCATGGAGTATCTATCCGGGGATGGGAACTTCGCGGTCCCGCGGGAATACGCCGACATGGCGAAACGACTGCTCGGAGGTTCCGGCTTCCAGACGCTCGGCTCGGCGGCTGCGATCGTGGACCGCGTGAGCCGGACACCGGGCGCGATGGGCCTGGTTCCCTGGGACAAGGTCGGGCCGCACGTCAAGGTTCTGGCGGTAGACGGCGAGTCGCTTCTGGAGCCGGGACAAACCGCGAACGACTATCCTCTGGCCTCAGATGGCGCGACGGCGCCGGATGGCGGGGAGTTGCGGCGCGTGGTCGTGGGGGGGGATATTGTCCTGGATCGCGGTCAGTACTACACCGTCATCCAGCAGGGTCTGGGACTGGACTTCCCGCTCGACGGTGGATACGCGGCGATCACGGGCCGCACGCCGGAGCCGAGCTACTACTCCGAGACCGGATACACCCACGAGTTCACAGCCGAGCGGCGGGGAGAGACCGGCAAGGTCCGCGATTACCTGAGCAGCGCCGACCTGACCCTGGCGAACTTCGAAAACCCTGTCATCAGGGACTCCATCTACCATCCTGACGCGGCGACCTTTACCGGAGACCTACGCTTGATGCCGGTCTTGGATCAGGCCGGGATAGACGGCGTCACCCTGGGCAACAATCACATCCTGGACGCGGGAACTTCCGGCTTGAGGGAGACGATCGCCCACCTGGACGACGCCGGAATCTCCCACG
>JACCTS010000234.1 GCA_013812245.1 Rubrobacter sp. | reverse complement strand
TAGGGGAGCTGGAGGATAAACGCCTTGCGAGGGCCCGGGCAGGGGCCCCAGACACTTTAGCTCCCCAACGAGTTAACAGGTTCACACGCGCATACCGCCTTTCGCCCTCCAACCCAGTCAACAAGTCGTCGGATCAGGTCCTCTCTTTTTAGAGTAGTCCATGACGCAGTGATCGGCGGACGAGGGGTGATCCATTTCTTAGTTCTTTACAATGCCATTTGAGAGGTACAGAATCGAGGGGATTGTTCATGGGGTGGGCGCCTTGGAGGAAAGGTACTTCCTAACAGGCATCTTACGGGGGTGGGGAAAAATGGCGTAGATGACCAGTGATCTCGGGCGAAGAGGGCCTGTTCGACTGCCCGGGCCTAGCTAATTGACGTGGCCGACTAGGCCGTGGACCCACCCAAGGAGGGGACGATGCCCAAGCCACCTATCGACCAGGAAACTTATGAGATGCTCGATGGCCGCAAGGTTTTGGAGGACTTTAAGTCCCGGAGCCAGGATCGGCCCAAGCTAAAAAAGTTAGCCGATGAGGCGAAGGGGCGAGGGTACCAGCCTCTGGAAGATCCGGATGAAGTCTTTGGATTTCGCTATTCTGTCAAGGCTAATAAGGATATGCGCCCACGGGCCCAGGCGCAAGCTGGAGCGCCGGTCCGGAACATCGAATTCGAGATGCTACTTCAGCCTTTCTCAAAGGGCAATTCGGACGATAAAGCTGCGGTGGCTACGACTACCGTAAAAGCAGGTGAAGAAGTTGCCACCTATGAGATGCTACTGGAGGCGCCGAACGGCGATTTCCGCCAGCCTCGGGAGTTCATCGTCGACGGAGATGAAATAGTTGAGGCAGAGAGTTGGTGGACTGCCTTTACGGGCTGCTTATCGAATAATTGTTCGTCGGCCTGCTTGACTGCCCTGTGGGCTTGCAGCGGGACTTGGGCAGCGTACCTATGGTGCCTCGTATGGAGATGTGGTGGATGTGTCTTGAAATGCGTGGGTTGCGCAAGCTGCAACTGCGGTTGGTGGTGCGGCTGGGCCGTTGGCTGCTGCCGCAATTGACGTGGCATGACTATGGATCTCAAGTGGATCGAGATGCCGGTTGCTGCCAACGATGAGGGCAGTCATCAAGATCGGCCGAAGTATCCAATAGAAACAAGCGCCCTGCTCTTGTATCGAGGAGAAATGGTATATGTCCCTACACGTGACAAAGCGATTCAAGGGAAGGCGCTACGGCACCCGGATGTGCGACTGCTTAGCAAAGATGAGGTTCGCGACATGGAGGCGACCCTAAAGTTCCCAATTTCCTTAATTGACGATGCCGCTTTTGCGGCTCAGAAGGACCTGCTCAGTAGGCATACTCAAGTCCGCCTTGGAGATCTCGTTGCCTGGAGCACTCATAAGTTCAGGCTAAACGAATGTCATGCATGTCGAATGCGAAGGACTTGGTTAAATAGGGTCGTCATATGGGGCTGGTGGAGGCCGCGCTCCTAACGTTGAAAAGAACTTAAGTTCCAATGTGGGCAATAGGCCAGGACTCTATATAGGGGGGACTCCGATGGCAGAGGCGCGAAGAGCCGCACTGGTCGAGGATACGACCGAGCTGCTCGATCCAAAAAGGGCGCACGAGGCGTTTCGAAATCGTGCAAAGAACCGACCTCAGCTTCGGAAGCTCAGCGACGAGGCGAAGAATCGCGGGTATCGATCACAAGACACCGCCGACCAATCAATCGGCATCCGAATGAGATCTCATGCGAGCGCTGACATTAATCCGACCGGACCGGCGAGGGGGCCAGGTATCCGGACAGTCGAATTCGAGTTGGTGGGACAGTCCGTATCAAAGGAGGGCGCCGAGGGTGCCATAGCGACCGCCGTTATTAAGGCGGGCAACAACCAGCTAGCCTACGACATTCTCCTTGAGGCACCGGGCGGCGATTTCCAGCACGCACGCGAATTTACGATTGTGGGCGACGAGGTAGTGCCCGCAAACAGTTGGTGGAGTGCATGGCGTGGCTGTCTAACACGGACTTGCGCGTCAACATGCTTAACCTCTTTGTTCACGTGTTCAGGTACCTGGGCCGCCTATTTTTGGTGTGTGGCCGCAACATGCGGAGGATGCGTGCTGAAGTGTGCAGGCTGCGCGTCATGCGACTGCAGTTGGTGGTGTCGATGGGCTGCTGGTTGTTGCGACGCCTAACAGCGGTGTACTTCCTTAGCGTCATTAAAGACTCTAGAAAGCCGCTTATGGAGCCTCGAAAATGGATCGAGGTGCCTGTCGTTTCTGACGAGCTAGCAATCAGCGATCAACCCAAGTATCCGATCGAGGGAAGTGCGCTCGTCGTGTACCAGGGCTCTAAAGCATACGTAACCTTCAGGAATGGGAAGGATCTCCGGCGGAGTCAGCTCACACAAAATCCTGACGTGCGCCTCTTGACATCAGACGAGAGCCGCTTGTTCGAAGCCAACATGCCCTTCCCAATCCCTGAGACTCGCCGCGAAAACAGAGCTGGAGTTAGGCGATTAGGCGATCTAGTTCACAAGGCGACAGCCATGGTAGGCATTGCTGAATGTGACGCGTGCCGGAAACGCAAGCGTTTGCTAAATCGGATCGTTGTGTGGGGCTGGTGGAGAAAGAATGAGTAGCGATCGCCTTCTCGGGGATTCTGCCCGAGTTGCAAGTCTTACCACGACCTCGCAGAAGAGGTCTATCCCTGATCGTGGAGCCAGCTGCGTCGGAGCCAAAGCCCCGACCTTAGGGCGTCATAAGGATATGCTGCCCCGCACCCCGAGGATGCGACACGGGCAACGGATGCGAGGGAAAGGTAACCTCTACTTTACGAGGGCGTTGGTAGTTGGCGCATCCGAAAGGAGGATGATAGGAGGGATGGCCGCTGAGTAGTCAACGGGTGTCTTGCTAGGGGCTGTGGGTGTGCCCGGGGCACACTCCACGTGGGGGCCGGTGCACGTAAGCCGTTACATCCCCACTACGGCCTGTGCTTGTCCACTGCGCCGACCCCCACTATCGGTGTGGTGAGATGTCCGACCGCCGCAAGGACGAAACGACGGCCGGACCACCCCGGGGGATGGGGTGGTCCGGCGGACCTACAGGTAGCAATGACCTGCTTGGACATCATTAGCCCTCCTTCTCTCGCCACTTCTCTTTACCTAGCGCGAAGCGCTCTCGTGCCGAAGGTGTGTATCAGCCAGTCCATCCTGTTGTCGATGGCCCGGGAGACGATCTTCCAGATGAGGACCATGAGGACAACGGCTAGTACGACGCCGCCAACGACCACTATAACGACGCTTACTTATGTCGTCTATCCTGAAAGGAGACTGTCTTGAGTCACCGATCTAACCCAATCCACTGTGTCGTACTGCCGGTAGTGTTGGAGGAGATCGCGCGAAAGGGGAGTGAGCGCCAGCGTGATTGGGCGCTTAGAACATTGGGCCGCGACGCTTCGATCAGGGCCGCTCGGCTCCAGAATGCCGCGAAGCGTGCCGGAGATCCCAGAGAGGGCGCCGACACCCTCGCGGTAGCAGCGATCCCACAGCCAGATCGCAGAATACGAGACGCCCAGAATCAGGAAGACGTTGCCGGCCCAATTGTGCGGCGTGAGGGCGATCCTGTGGGTGCCGAAAACTCGATCAACCGCTATGACTAGGCCTTTCGCGTCGACCTGAGTGCTCAGACTCGTGTGGGATGCCGTAGCTTCCGTCCATGAAGCCCAAGGCACTTCAGCTCGCCCTGTTGTCCTTTCTCTACTGGGCTGGACCTATCCCCACCGGCAAGGCCGCGCGCCCAAGCACACAGAGGTTCGTCACCTCGTGATCCGCCTGGCCGAGGAGAACCCAACCTGGGGCCTACCGGCGGATCCAGGGCGAGCTCAAGGGACTCGGGGTCGCGATCGCGCCAAGCACGGTGTGGTCTATGCGCTGTTCTTCATCGAGATCGCCTCGCGCAAGGTGCACCTCGCCGGCATCACCTCCACCCCCGACGCCTCCTGGGTCACCCAGCAGGCACGCAGTTTCGTTGCCCACTGGGAGACGTTTCCGTTCCGCTTCCTCATCGGTGACCGCGATGCCAAGTATGTCTCAGGCTTCGACGACGTTTTCCGTTCCGAAGGGTTAAGAATCATCCGCACCCCGATCCAGGCGCCACGGGCGAATGCATTCGCTGAGCGGTTTGTGGGCACGCTCCGGCGTGAGTGCCTCGATC
>JACCTS010000214.1 GCA_013812245.1 Rubrobacter sp. | reverse complement strand
ACACGGAGCCGCGCATCGGCCTGATCTCACACGGTGGCGACGATCCGCAGGCCACCTCCGAGTTCGATTACTTCCGCGTGTACCAACCGTAGAGAGGCGGCCTGGAAGCTGGAAAAGTCCTTTCGCGGCGCCGAATCGGTGCAAAAGGCAGGTGCAACGTGCGCGTTTCGCGGTGTTCCGGTAGGGGTAGGAACAGCTATAATCAGATACAAGGCCATACTATTCGGGAGGAACGAATGCCGCAGCGTGTGGAAGGAAGCATAGAGGTAGAGGCTCCGGTCCAGGAGGTCTACGACTACTGGAAGACCCTGGAGAACCTGCCGCGGTTCATGACCAACATCGAGGAGGTGCGCTCGACGGGTGGGGACACCACCCACTGGATGGTCAAAGGCCCGCTGGGAGCGAAGCTGGAGTTCGATGCCCGCACGACGCAGAACGAGCCGAACGACGCCATAGCCTGGAACACCGAGGACGGGGACGTGGAGACCTCCGGGCAGGTACGTTTCCAGGAGGCCGGCTCGGGCCGCACCCGCGTCGAGGTCCAGATGAACTACTGGGACCCGCCGGGCGGCAAGACCGGTGAGATCGCCTCCCGCGTCGTCTCCAACCCGCAGGTGATGATGCGGCAGGATCTCCAGAACTTCAAAGAGATTATAGAGGGCACCGCGACGGAAGAGGAGATCCAACAGCGACCCGCCGCCGCCACCGCCCAGAGCAGTGCCCTGGCGTTCCTGACCTCCGGTACCGGCCTGCTCCTCCTCGGTGGCGGCCTGCTCCTCTGGCTACTTCTCCGTCGTGGCGGCTCCAGAAAGAAGTCCCGCATCATCTTTGAGTTTTAGCGAACCGGGTAATGTACGCAAAAAAGCGGGGCGTCCCATAGCCGGGGCACCCCGCTCCTCCTTCCGTGGAGAGCCTGCTAGCCGCCTAGGGGGATGTTGCCGAAGATCAGGACTTGGCGGTCGAGGTCGAAGTAGATCTTATCGGTGAGCTTGAAGAGTTCGATGAGGACATCGGCGTCCTCGGCTGGAGGCCGGATGGCATACTCCTCGGCGCCGTTGTCCAGGATGAGCTGGTAGGAAAACTTGCCGGGCTCGCCACGCCCCTCCTCGTTCCAGTTGGCGTGCACGTTGGTAACCTGGCGCACCCTGATGCTGTGCTCGGCGTTCGCTTCGGACATCTATGCTTCCTCTCTCGTCTGGTGATCCCTCGCAGCGGTCCTACCGCCCAAGCGGGATGTCGTTGGGGATGAGGACCTTGCGGTCGAGGTCGAAGTAGACGACTTTGGACGCCTTGAAGAGCTCGATCTGCACCTTGGTGTCTTCGGCCGTCGGTTGCAGCACGTACTCCTCAACGCCGTTGTCCAGGATCAACTGCACAGTGAAGGAGCCGTACTCCCCGCGCCCGTGCTCGGTCCAGGAGACCTGCACGTCGGTCACCTGGCGAACCCGGATCGTCTGCTCCGTGTTCTGCTCCGCCATCACCCTCCTTCGCCTTCGTTGGCAATCGGTGAGAATCTTGTTCCCTGACGCCGGAGCGCCTAAACCAGACCGTCCACTTTCGCCGCGAGGACGAAGTCGCTCTCGGTGAGGCCGTCTATTTTGTGGGTGAAAATAGTGACCTCGGCCCTTCCCCAGCCAAAAGCGATATCTGGATGATGGCCCTGCTCTTCGGCCAGCTCACCCACCCGGCCCACGAAGTCGAGCGCCTCCCGGAAGTTTCCGAACCGGAACGTCTTCGTCAGGTGGTGTTCTTCGACTACATCCCATTCGGGAAGCTGCCGCGAAAGCTCTTCCCGATCCGCGCCCTTCAGGGGCGGTGTGTCTCCCCGGCACGGCACGCACGTTTTGCTGGCTAGTTCGCTCATGTCTCCACTCCTTGCTATCTGGCGGCGACGAACTGCTTCTGGTAGAGTTCCATCGCGTGCAGAACGGTGTCTCTGGCGTCCTCCGGACCGGACATACCGCCGACGTTTACCTCTTTTTGCTCCAGCTTCTTGTAGTCCTGGAAGAAGCGTTGCAGCTCGTTTAGGCGATGTTGGGGCAGTTCGTCGTAGTGCTCGAACGCCATGTACTCGGGGTCGTCGAGGTGGACGCATATGATCTTCTCGTCGTTCTCGCCGTCGTCCACCATCGGCATCATCCCGATGGGACGAACCCGCAGAAGGCTCAGGGGCTGAACGGGCTCCTGCATAAGGACCAGCACGTCCAGCGGGTCTTCGTCGTCGCCCAGGGTCTGTGGGATGAAGCCGTAGTTGGCCGGGTAGATCACGGACGAGTACAGGATACGGTCCACCAGCAGGAGGCCGGTGTCCTTGTCCAGTTCGTACTTTACTTTTGACCCCTTGGAGATCTCGACCACCACGTTGAACTCTTCGGGGGCCTCGTCTCCAGGGGACACGTCGTGCCAGGGATGGGTCATCGGGGCTCCTTTCCTGTGTCTGAACCTGATCCGCGTTGACCGGGCCTATCACCGCCCATAAGATAATCCCCCTGACGGGGAACCGGGAAACGTGAGCTTCGGTGAAAGGTACGGGCTTGGGAGATGCGTCCGCGTTCATAGGCGTGGATATCGGGACGACCAGCACGAAGGCCGTCGCCTTCGACCGGCGCGGACAGACGCTGGCGGACGAGGACCGGGAGTACCCGTTGCGTTCGCCACGCCGGGGCCGGGCCGAGCAGAACCCCGAGGAGATCCTGAACGCCCTCCTCGATTGCCTGAGCGCCGTGGTGAGCACGTTGAACAAGCGCGGCATCCGCGTCGGATGCGTGTCCTTCAGCGCGGCGATGCACAGCCTGATGGCCCTGGACGGCGAAGGGAGGCCCCTCACGCCTTCCATAATCTGGGCCGACAACCGGGCCTCGGTGCAGGCGCGGCGTATCCGCGAGGAGATGGACGGGCTCGCCATCCACCGCCGCACCGGCACGCCAATCCACCCGATGTCGCCCCTGGCGAAACTCCTGTGGTTCAGGGAGGAGGACCCGGATACCTTCGAAGCCGCTGACCGCTGGGTTTCCGTCAAGGAGTATGTGCTTTCGCGGCTGTTCGGCGAGTTCGTGGTGGACCATTCCATAGCCTCAGCGACCGGGCTCTTCAACCTGGAGAACCTCGATTGGGACGAGGGTGCGCTCCATATCGCCGGGGTGTCGCCGGAGAAGCTCTCCCGGCCTGTCCCGACGACGCGCGTGATGGATGGGTTGCTCCCCGAGTACGCCGAGAAGCTCGGGCTCGAAAGGGACACCCCATTCGTGGTGGGGGCGAACGACGGGGCGCTGGCGAACCTGGGGGTGGGCGCGGTGGACCCGGGGATGGTGGCGGTCTCCATCGGGACCAGCGGTGCGGTGCGCTCCATCGTCCGCCGCCCCGAGTTCGAGGAGCAGGGAAGGCTCTTCTGCTACGCGCTGGACGAGGGCGCGTGGGTGATCGGGGGTCCCATCAACAACGGCGGCATCGCCCTCCGCTGGCTCCGGGACGAAGTCTTCCCCGAGCTTGCGGACACGGCCGAGAAAGAAGGACGGGACCCGTATGACCTGATGGGCGAGATGGCCGGGAAGACACCGGCGGGCTCTGATGGTTTGATCTTCCTGCCGTATCTGACCGGGGAGCGGGCGCCTCAGTGGAACGCCGCCACGCGGGCCACGTTCTTCGGGCTGACGCTCCAACACGGCAGGGGACACATGATCCGGGCCGTCATGGAGGGCGTCGCCTTCCAGCTCTACGCCGTTGTCCGTGTTTTGGGGGAAGTCGCAGGAGAACCGAAAGAAATGCGCGCCACCGGCGGCTTCGCCCATTCCGCGCTGTGGCGTCAGATGCTGGCGGATGTGGTTGGGCGCGAGATTCTGTTCCCCGAAGGAGTCGAGGGCTCCAGCCTCGGCGCCGCGATACTCGGCATGAAGGCTATCGGGGAGATCGAATCCCTCGAAGCCGCCGGCGGTCTGGTTGGGATCTCCCACCGCCACCAGCCGGATACGGCAAACTCGAAGGTCTACGCACGGCTGATGGAGATCTTCGTCCGCCTCTACGAGCGGCTCGAACCTGAGTTCGAGGCGCTGAACAAATTGGATCTTTCCGAAGACGCCGGCTAAACGGCCTCCAGCCAGCGCCTACATGAGCCCGTCGAAGAACTTTCTCGTCGCCCGCCAGGCGTTCAGGGAGGTGTACTGGACGTGGTCCCAGAAGGAAGCCTCTTTGTAGCCTTCGCGGACGACCAGCGGGACGCTCTTGACGTTTCGGCCGTCTATCGAGAGATCTATCGTCCCGATCTCGTCTCCTTTCTGGGCGGAGGCGGGCGGCTCTCCGGTTTTTACCTGGCGCTCGATCTCCGTGCCGGGTCCGACAAGCTCCTCCGCGCTCTTGGCGGCGACGAGCTTGCGGGACTCGTCGCGGCGGTAGGGTAGGGTTATTTCGTCGTAGACCTTGTCCCCCTTGACCAGGGGGCGGCGGTCGAAGCTGCCGAAGCCGTACTCCAGCGCCCGCTCCGATCCTCCGAAGCGAACCTCGTCCGTGGAGGCGTCGAGCACGACCGCTATGTACGACTCGTCCCCGGACTCGGCTGAGGACACGAGCGAAGCCCCACCCTGGGGGGTCGTCCCGGTCTTGATGCCGGTTGCCGGAGTGTAGGAGTTGAGGAGTAGGTTGGTATTGGAGAACTCAATGGTCCGGTTCTGGGTGGCCTCGGTCGTGATGCTGGAATCCGTGGTGGCGACCGTCTCGGCGAAGAACGGGTACTTCATCGCAGCCCGGGCGATGATGGCAAGGTCCCTGGCGCTGGTGTAGTGTTCGGTAGAATCGAGGCCTGCCGGGTTTTCGAAGTGGGTGTTCTTCAGGTTCATATCCCCGGCCTTCTGGTTCATCTTCTGGACGCAGGCCTCCACGCTGCCGTCACCAAGGTATTCGCACAGGGCGTAGACCGCGTCGGTGCCTGAGGGGATCAGGGCGGCCCGCATAAGCTCCCTGACGCTCACCTGATCGTAGGGGTACAGGCCCACGTTGCTGTAGATATACCCGGCGTAGGAGGCGGCGTTCTCGGAGACGGTGGTCTCGTCGTCGAGGTTCACGCCCTCGTCGAGCGCCACGAGGGCGACCATGATCTTGGTGGTAGAGCCCGGCGCCACGTGCTCGTCGGGGCTCTTAC
>JACCTS010000212.1 GCA_013812245.1 Rubrobacter sp. | reverse complement strand
GATGCAGTTCATCGTCTCCAACACGCTCGGCCCGGAGCTCGCAGACCTCCTCGCCGCCATAGTATCCGCCGTCGCGGTCGTCGTATTGCTCACGGTCTGGCGTCCCTCGACCGAGTGGCACTTCGAGCATGAGCCCCCCGCGTCCGAGCGCGAGGACTACGATACGCCGCCGCTCGGGCGCACGCTGTATGCGTGGTCGCCCTTCGTCATCATCGTGGCGCTGTTTTTGTTTGTGAAGATTCCCCCAGTCGGCGACGTGGTGGGCACCATTCAAGAGACGGTGAACTTCCCCTCCGCTGAGGTAAACCCGACGACGGGAGCGCCGGAGGTCCCCTGGCCAGGCCTCAACGAGGAGATAGAGCAGCAGCCGCCCGTCGTACCCAAGCCAGCACCCTATTCCGCCGTCTTCGCGACCAACTGGCTCTCGGCTGCTGGTTCGATCATCCTGATCGCCGACCTCATCTCACTCGCCGTCCTGCGCGTCGGTCCGGGACAGGCACTCAGGATCTACGGCCAGTCCCTCAAGCAACTGTGGGCGGCCATCCTGACCATAGCCTCGATCCTGGGCCTCGCCTACCTCCTGAACTACGCGGGCATCACCTATACCCTCGGGCTGGCGTTCGCGGCTACGGGCGTGTTGTTCCCGTTCTTCTCGGCGTTTATCGGGTGGCTAGGCGTCGCCCTGACGGGCTCGGACACCTCCTCGAACGCGCTCTTCGCCAACCTTCAGAAGGTGACGGCCCAGCAGATCGGGGTGAGCCCGAACCTTACCGTGGGCGCCAACTCATCAGGCGGCGTTTTAGGCAAGATGATCTCACCGCAGAACCTCGCCGTCGGCACGAGCGCGACGGGCCTTCAGGGCAGGGAGGGCGACCTTCTGCGACTGGTATTCAAATGGTCCATCGGGCTCACGGTCGTGATGGCGATAATCGTCACCATCCAGGCGTACATCATACCGTTCGTAATCCCATAAGCCCTGGCCCACTAACGAGAGAACCCGGCGCGAATGAGCCGCGCCGGGTTCCCCCACTAACACTTTTCTCCTGAATTATGGGGCGCAGGATGAGGGAGCTATGTCCCTGGGTTGTCCGAACGCGCAGCGGAACAGTGATGGGTTGACCTCCGAGGGAGGCTGCCACAGGTGGCTCGCCTGTTCGTAGTCGTGGGCGAGGCCCAGGAGGGTGTCTTCGCTCCACTCGGTGCCGAGCAATGTGATCCCGAACGGCCGCTGGTTGCTCTGCAGATAGCCCGCTGGGACCACCACGGACGGGTATCCGGCCCTCGCCCCGATGCCTGCCGAACTGCTCCGGGATAGAGTGGCGCGTCGAGGTCGTTGGTTTGCAGGGCGCCGTCTATGCGGGCCCGCGTCTCCGTGAGCCCAGCTTTGCGGTTGGCCTCGTAGGCGGCGCGCTCGGCCTCCAGGTCAACGGCCTGCGAGGCTTCGAGCTGCGTCTGGCCGAACTTGGCGCGAACCGGAAGGTCTGCCTTGTTGAAGGCGATGATGTCCGCGAGGGAATCCATCGGGGCGTTCGCGGGCAGGCGATCCAGGTGCGCGTTCAGGTCGCGCTTGAACTCGTAGGTAAGTATGGAGGGCGGAAGACCGGAAGAGTTCACGGGTCCGACGGGGACCAAGGTCGCGGCCTGGGCGGTGAGTTCATCCTTCACGGTATCGAATGCCTGCGCCTGATCCCGGTCAGGCTCGTCTCCGGCACCCCGATGCGCGCACCCTGCAAAGCGGTGTCCGAGAGCGACTTGGTGTAGTCGGTCCCGGCCTCGCTGTCCGGGTCCAGCGTCGCTAAATTATCTGTTGCGGCGATTGCACTACATTGGCGCGCCGGAGGAAACGGGCAACGCGGCCGAAGCCTTTCGTGGCCGACCGGAGAACTCCTGGGTTGGTTGGAATCGCAGCAAGCGTGCCGGAAATACGGGGTCCATGCCTGCCTCCATAACGGTTCAAAGCATGCAGTAGCCGTGCATACAGGGGTGGAGATGATGCTGGGAAAGTGAACTATCTCGCGGGGTATACCTGCCCGAGCGTGTTAAATAGAGAGCATAATTTCGTCCGGCATACAGGAGCAATGATGGAACTTACCGTAACGTTTTTGATCGAGATCCTGGTCGTGGCCGTGTTACTCGGCGTGCTATTGGTAAGCCTGCTCATCTCGCTCCGGCGGCGATCCGTCAGGGATGAGGATGCGTCCCGCGCCCGGGCGGAGCAAAGCGGCAAGGAGGCGGCGCGCGAGCCGCTGAACCGGCGAGAGTTTTTCAAGAGCACGGGTCTCGGTAAGAACCAGGAGATCAAACTGCGCCTGTACTCCCCCGACGAATACAGGGAAGAGTTGGACGGCGGCAATCTCCCCAAAGGTACGCTGGCGGCAGTCAAAGCCTACCGGCGTCTCGAAGACGAGTGGCTGAACCTGCCGCCGCGCCAGGCCGCGGACGCCCTGGAACTCCCCCCGGAGGACTACGCGGCGGACGAGGAGCGCGAGGTCTTGCTTCTGAAGAGGATGCCGCCCGGGCTCCCTTCTTCGGCCGTCGCCTAGATCTCTACGGACTCTCGCCCGGCTACATTCCGGAGCTGACTTACTGCAGCGTCAGGCGCCTGCGCTCCTCGTCCGCCAGGGCGTTCTCCACGGGGATCAAAACCGACCTCCATCCGAACAGGCCGAGCCTGATCCTCACGTACTCCGGCTCTCCGTCGTCGTTTACGAAGAGCTTCTGAACGCTGCCGACCTTCTGCCCCAGGGGATCATGGACCCCGTAACCAGCGTACTTCTCAGGCTCTTCGAACAACTGGCCCGTGGCCTCACGGGTCGAGGTGTAAGGCATCCTTTTACTCCTTCGCTCTCTGGACTGCTGCGCCGGACCTCCCGCGGATCGCCTGTCGAACAGACATCCGAGAATTACGCTCACTAACTACTACATGCATATAGATGTCCGTGTGAATGGTGTCTCAAACGAGCGCGGAAAGAAAAACCGGGGACGAAAATGGCCCGAACATGTGTACCGTGGGCGCGCCGGAGAAGTGCAGGGGTTCCCCCCGGTCGGGCATACTGAAAGTGTCACAGGTAGTGCGGATCGGCGACACTCCTTTCCCAGCGCTACACGTCTTTTCTCGTCCATCGCCGATCCGCGCCATCTTTTCGGAAGCTAGCGTGTAGGACGGGAGGAGAACGGGAAGAATGAATCTGGAAACGACCGAAGCAGGGAGGGAGCGAATGTCGAGAGAAGCGCGCACGGGACAGAAGCTCGGGGTCGACGCCTCGTCCCCAAAGGAGTTGTTCACCGGCTACGACGAGAGCGAGGGCCAGCCGCTGGGCGCCTACGCCGGGCTGGCCGGCATCTTCGGCGCGCTCTTTGCCGCGTTCCTCCTGTTGACCCGGTTGACGGGGCGGTCTCTGCCGGATCGCGTCGGCGCCGCCGACCTGGCGCTTCTCGGGGTGGCGACGCACAAGCTGAGTTGGATCCTCGCGAACTCCTCCGTGACCAGCTTCGTGCGGGCTCCGGTCACCCATCTCCAGGAAGCCGAGAGCCCCACCAACCTCGAAGAGGAGCCCCGTGGCGAAGGACTCCAGAAAGCCCTCGGCAACCTGCTTACCTGCCACTTTTGTCTCGGGATGTGGACCGCTGCTTTCTTCTCCTACGGCCTCGTGCTCGCCCCGCGCACCACGCGCTTCCTGGCGAGCATACTCTCCATCCTCACACTCTCGGACTTCACCCACCAGGCGTACAAGGCCACTATAGAACGCGCCCCGAAGAGCGAGTAAGGGTCCACGCCGCGCGATGGGTTATCATGGCGGC
>JACCTS010000170.1 GCA_013812245.1 Rubrobacter sp. | reverse complement strand
CAGGGGCCGCACCAAGCTCCGCCGCCTGAGCGCCACGACGACGGACTGGATGGTGCTGTTGCTGGTCGCGGCGTGGGTGGTGGCAGCCTGGCAGCTACCGGGTCTGCTTCGCGGATAAGCCTATGCGACGAATGGCGGATGCCGCGTCAGGTGACCGGCGGTATCCGCGGAGGTGAGGTGCTCGGGATCCTCCCGCCAGCGGTAGTGTTCGGGTCCGTTGCAGGGTCGTTCAGAGGCGCGCGGACCACTCCCTCTCCTTCTTCGCCATCTCCGCGCCGTAGGTGTCGATGACGGAGCGCCAGTTGCCGGCGCCGGCGTTGTAGGCGGCGGCCCCGGCGGGCCACCCGAGGTTGGCGATGTGCCCGTTCAGGATGCGGAAGCCGACGCGCATGTTGGGGCCGGGACGGTGCGCCCCGCCTGCCCGCTGCGCCTCGCGGACGAAGTCGATGGCGGTGAGTTGCGTGTAGCCTACGCCGTTCTGCCCGCCGCCGTTCTTGACGTTCTTGATGAGGCGCTGCACACGCTTTTCCGTGACCCGGACGTTGCAGAACGGCGGGACGTTCGTCCACTCCGATCCCCAGTCGCAGTTGTGCCACACGCCGCCCTGAACGACGTAACTGTGATCCCCTTCCACTTCCAGGTTGTAAACCGGACCGGAATAGACGCGGGGCTCGAGCGCGATGCGCGAAGCCAGGCCGCCATCGAACTTTCTGAATCCCCGCTTCGATGTTTCTTCGCGGCGAACGGGCACGGAGGGCGGCTCTGCCTCATTTACACGATAGCATGGCTTCTTGCCTTCAGGGTAAACCACGCTGATACCAGGTTGCCCGCCCATGCGCCGCGAGATTTCGGACACCTGCAAGGCCAGAACTTCGGAGGTCTGGTTCAGGATCGTCGCCCGGCCCTCGCCGTAGGATTTGCCGGTAAAGTAAGTGTCGTCGAGGATGCCTCGCAGGAGGTGACGCAGCTTCTGCACCGGAAGATTGAACAATTCGCCGGGAATGCGCTTTTGTTCGCTCCCCCTTCCGAACCACGCGGGGAAGCTCTCGTATAGATTCATGCCACCTACGGTTACCTCGAGGCTGTCGGGCCTGTCGGGGCGTGTGCGGAACTGTACAGGGTAGCCCAACTCCTCGAACACGTTGCGAAGGCGCCGCGCGTATTCGGTTTCTTTCGCGCTGATGGAAAAGCAGATCAGACCTCTACTAGTTGAGCCTTCCGCGATGTAGAGCCCCATGGCCCAAAGGTTTTCGGGGGTCAGTGGGACAGAAGTCGCTCCAGAGCGTTTGGGGCCTCTCGAACCACCCCGCGTGAACTTTTCCGGCATCTCCAGCGCGTCAAGGTCTCTGCTTTGCACGAGTTGGCCGCAAACGAGGTGCTGGCCGTCTTTCACTTCGTCCAACTTTGCGTAGCCGGGCGCTTGGCCGAAGTCGGAGAGCGGGGCCGCCGCTGTACCAACAAGAGCGGGCGTCTTCTCCACGACCTCTTTGATGAGCGCCGGGTGTTCCGGCGTCACCAGCATCGCCCTCGTAGCGCTGGGCGTTCTGACCTCGTACACCGGACCCTCATACAGCCGTCTCATGGTACGCGACACGGGACGCAACCTGCCTTCGGCAGTCAACACCTGCTCGCCTTTGCGCACGTCCTCTATGGGCTTGTAGCCCGATTCGGTACGCACCAAAGCGCCGGGAGCAAAACACCCGAAGACGTTTTTCCCTTGCGATTCTTGCTCGACCAGGGCACAGGCGGTGGACAGGAAGAGCCCATCCGGTCCCATCCGCCTGACCTCTTCGATGATGGTTTCGCCTATGGGCGTGTACGGAATCTGCGGGTACGCCTTGAGGTCGCGGAAGTAGTTGTCGATGATCCTGGCCTTCGTCGCCATGCGTGTCTCCTTGCTCTCCTTCCGCTCCCTATCTGGCGGGAGTGGGTCCGTAGCTTCGAACGCGGCGATGAATTCTCGATGAATTGCCCGGCCTTCAGTTCCCTATCTAGCGGGAGTGGGTCTGCAACTTCACGCCCTGAGTCAGCCCGGCGAAGATGGACTTGCCGCTTTCAGTTCCCTATCTAGCGGGAGTGGGTCTGCAACATGTCGGCGTGCATGGTCGTCACAGA
>JACCTS010000160.1 GCA_013812245.1 Rubrobacter sp. | reverse complement strand
CGTGGGCACCCTGGTCACGAGCTTCGACGTCTGGACGGAGTACGTGCCCCGCATCGAGATCTACGGCACCGAGGGTTCCCTGCGGCTGCCCGACCCCAACACCTTCGGCGGCCCGGTGCTCCTGTGGCGGGCGGGTGTGGGGGAGTGGGAGGAGGTGCCCCTGACCCACGATAACCATACCGGGAACAGCCGTGGGATCGGGCTCGTGGACCTGGCTCGATCTCTGCGTTCGAGGGAGCTGCACCGGGCCACCGGCGAGCTTGGCTTTCACGTCCTTGAGGTCATGCACGCTTTCGGTGACTCCTCTCGGGAGGGCCGGCACGTCGAGGTGAAAAGCTCCTTCGAGCGTCCCGCCCCGTTGCCGGCGGAGACCGCGTTCTGGAACGTCGTCGCGTGAGGAGGGCGCAGATCGCACTTCAGATGTACACCGTGCGGGAACACGCAGGCCGGGACATGCCTGACACCCTGCGCCGGCTGGCCAGTATGGGCTACCACGCGGTCGAGCTCGCCGGCTACGGTGGCCTGGGCGCCAGGGAACTGCGCGCCGTCCTCGACGAATACGGCCTGCGGGCCGCGAGCGCCCACGTGTCGTTCGAGGAGTGGAAGGATCCGGAACTAGTCCTCACCGATCTGGACACTTTAGGCTGCTCCCATGCCGTCGTCCCAATGATGACTCCCGAATACAGAGAGAGCGAGGCGGCCGTGGCCCGCTTCGCGGAAGAGCTGAACCGGCTGGGTGAAGCGTCCGAGCGGAAAGGTGTCGAGTTCGCATACCACAACCACGATTTCGAGTTCGCATCGCTCGGGGAGACCACGATCTGGGACTTGCTGATGCGGGAGACCGATCCTCGGCTGGTGGGGTTGGAGCTCGACGTGTACTGGGCGCGGTACGCGGGCGTGGACCCCGAGATCCTGATCCCGGACCTCGCGGATCGCATCTCCCTCCTGCACCTCAAGGACATGGCGCCGGGCGACGAGAAGCCGGACGCCCCGGTAGGCGAGGGTACGATGCCGTGGGACGGGTTGCTGGCGGCCGGAGACGCCGCCGGAGTGGAGTGGTACATCGTCGAGCAAGACCACCCGCGCGACGCGCTCGAAGACGTCCGACGCAGCCTGATGAACCTGGAGCGGATGGCCGAAGGATGAGAGGGGGAGAACGAAAATCGCCGACCTGGGGCACCCCGCATTCGCGGCCTGCGGCGTGGACGAGACGCTCCGGCTCTACGCGCTGCTCGGTGTTCACGAATCCATTCGTCAATTACCCGACCAAACGCCTGTTATCTCGTCGGCGAGATCCTGGTAAGACTGCAAACGCACGTCCTGTCCCGGGGCCATGCCTTCCGTTATCTCGGTGAGAAGGTGTCTACGGTCGCCCGGCGATCCGCGCGGGCACTTTCAGGCGGGCGACCCCGATGCAGGCGTCGGCCATACCGTAGTAGACATCAATGCGTTCCCCGTCCCGGATATCGAGGGCGGTAGGGAAGACCACGTTGTCTACTATGCCGATGCGCTCCGCCTCCACTTCTGGCTCCAGGACGGGTCCCTCGGAGCGGTGGAGTATATGCAGCGGGTCGTCCTCCGAAAGGATCATGACCCCGGCGCGGTATTGCACCTCGGGCTGATGGTCCTGGATGCGGTGGAGGCGTCCCGAGACACCGTGGTACACCATCAGCCAGCCATGACGAGTCCGCACGGGTGGGGTGCCGCCTCCGATCTTCAGTTCTTCCCAGCCCCGCTCGGGGAACGCGAGCGGCCGGTGCTTGCGAAGGTCCACCAGTTTCCGGGCGTCGCGCCTGATCTCATCGAGACGGGCGTAGGAGATCCACATGCCGGGCCGCCGCTCCTCGATGCCCTCCGGCAGCGTCACGAAGGGCTCCGTCTCTCCGACGTCGAAGTCGGGACGATGCACGAGGGCGAGGGACATCTCTCCGTCCGGGTCAGGGATGGGCTCCGGGAAGAAGAAAGCATCCTTGTTATTGAAGAGGTTGAAGTCCGCCCGCCACCCAGGATCGTAGGAAAACAGGGCCGGTCCCAGGCGTCTCCAGGTTAAACAGTCGTCCGAGACGGCGATGGCCACCCGCGAGGATCGCGGACCGTACGAGGAGTAGACCATCACGAAGAGGTCCAGTTTCTCGATGAAGGTTACGCGAGCGTCCTCGCAGCCCGCGGTGCGGGGGTTGCGCTCGAAGGCTTCGCCCGGTTCGAGGGCGTACCCGAGCCGTTCCACGCCGACCGGATCGCCGTTCTCGAAGACCACCCTCGCTATGCCGACCCGCGAGTAGTTCGGCGCCTCGACCAACCTCGGGAACAGGTAGTATTCGCCGTCGCGGCCGCGGACCCCGCCCGGGTTGAAGACGCCGCCGGCTTCGTGTGGATCGTCTGGACGAGGCTCCATGACGACCCCGAGGCGTTCCAACCGGAACGGCTGATCGATCATATCCTCACTCCTTCAAGCTGGCGGAGGTTTCGCTCTCCACGAAGTAGCTTTGGAAAATTATGAAGAGCGCCACGGCGGGCACGGAGAGTACCACGGCGCCGGAGAGGATCGCGCCGAACGGGTTGGCGCTGCTCGCGGCGACGGTCGAGATGTAGTTGGCGAGGGCCACGGCCAGCGGTTGGAGGTCTGCCTGCTTGGTGATGAGGAACGGCCACAGGAACTCGTTCCACGGGCCGATGAAGGTGATCAAACCCGCCGTCAGGATGGCCGGCCTGGAGAGCGGCAAGACTATCTGGGTGAGGATGCGGAGTTCGCCGGCGCCATCTATCCGCGCCGCATCTAGCATGTCTTCGGGGAGTTGCATGAAGAACTGCCGGAAGATAAACACGGCCGTCGAGTTGACCAGGAACGGCAGGATCATTCCGAGATAAGAGTCCCCGAGCCCCCAACCGCGCACGACCATGACGTACATTGGGATCATGAGCAGTTGGAACGGCACGATCAGGGTCAGCAGCATGATGTTGAAAACGAGCGAACGTCCCCGCCACCGCAGGCGCGAGAGCGCGTACCCCGCGAGAATCCCGATGGTGAGCGTCCCTACGATGACGCCAGCCGTATACACGACCGAGTTCAGGAGCGCCCGCGCCAGCGGCACCCGCTCGTTTATCTCCCGCAGGTTGGTGATCGAAAGCTCACCCGGGCTCGGGAAAGCCCCGGAGATACCGGGGTCCGGCTCCGCCTGTAGCGCGCCGGCTAACATGTAGTAGAAGGGGAACAGGAACAGGAAGGCTCCCAGGCACAGCGCCACGAAACCCAGGATACGTCCGGGCGAGAACCTTCCGCGTCTCTCGCCTTTCATCACCCGCGCTCCAGGGCGAATCGTTGAACGGCCGCGACGAGCAGGACGATCACGGACAGGGTAACGCCGATGGCCGCCGCGTAGCCGGCGTCGGCCTGCTCGATGCCCCTCTGGTACATGTAGAGCACGGGCGAAAGCGTCTGGTCCACGGGACCTCCGCCGTTGGTTAGGAGGTACGGCTCGGTGAACAGGTTCGCCCCGATGATGGTGGAGAGGATTACGACGAGCAAAGTTACCGGCCTCAATCCCGGCACGGTCACGTTCCAGAACTTGCCAAATGTCCCTGCCCCGTCCACCTCGGCGGCCTCATAGAGCTGCCGGGGCACGTTCTGCAGCGCGGCCAGGTACAGCAGCACGTAGTAGCCGAGTTGCTTCCACGTGACCAGAAGCGAGATCACGATCATGGCCCAGAACTCGTTGACGAGCCACGACGGCTCGGGGGCGAGACCGCCCAAAATGCGGTTGACCAGCCCGTCCCCGAAGAAGAGATAGCCCCAAACCGCGACGACGGCCACGCTGGCCGTCACGTAGGGCAGGTAGTAGGAGGTGCGAAAGAAAGCCTGGCCCGGCAGCTTCGCGTTCAACGCCGCCCCCAGCACCAGCGCCAACACCACCGTGAGCGGCACGTTGACAGCGATGAACACCAGGATGTTCCCTATCGTCGTGCGGAAGGTCTCGTCTTCGAGCAGATTTCGGTAGTTCTCCAGGCCGATGAACGGCCGCTCCACCACCGCGCCGGGCGCGGCGAAGAAGTATTCGTAGAAGCTCATCCACACCGCGAAGCCCAGAGGGTACGCGAGGAAGAGGGCCAGGAAGATCAGGTAGGGCAGGATGAAGAAGTACCCTACGAACCGCGCGGCTCCCAGCCTCACTACCCGCCTTCCTTGACGAGCTCCTCTACTTCCTTCGCCGAGGTAGAAAAGGCGTTAGGGACCGGTTTGCGGCCGAAGATCACAGACGTCGAGTATGCGCCGCGGAAGTTCTCCCACATCTCGATGGAGTTAGGTACGTTGGGCACCTCCACGGTGCGCGAAGACTGCTCTGCGAACTCGGCGTACAGCGGGTTCTCCTCGAAGTAGTCGGCGTACTTCTCCTCGATACCCGTCCGCAGCGGCATCTGTCCCGACTCTTCGAGCAGGGCGCGGTCGCTCTCTTCCGAAGTCGCGAACTTCATGAAGTCGAAGGCGGTCTTCTGATTCTTGCAGGCCGAGAAGATGGATACGTTCTTTGCGTCGGAGAAGGTGTAGACGTCATCTGGCGGCGTGCCGTCCGGGGTGGGGACGGGCACCACGCCCCAGTCCAGGTCCTTGTAGACGGCTACGGCCCAGGGACCCACTATGCTCATCGCGGACTGCTCCTCGGCGAAAGCGTCCACCTGCGCGCTCTCCTGGGGGATCAAACCGTCCTCGTACATCGAGCGCCAGAACTCGCCAACCTCGACCCCCGTCTCCGAGTCGAACTGCGCCTTGCCGTTCTGGACTAGCTGGTCGCCGCCGGTCGCGGCGATGAAGGTCGGGTAGTAGTCGAACCAGGCCTGGAAGAACGTCTGGTCGGCGGAAGGCCAGATCGCTGCTATGTCCAGTTCCGAGTTGAGAGTCTCGGCCGTCTGGCGGAACTCGTCGTAGGTGGCGAGGCTGGGGTTCTCTGGGTCCAGGCCGGCCTCCTCGAAGAGCGCCTTGTTGTAGATGATCATAACCGGGTTTGATTTCCAGGGTAGCTGGTAGAGCTGACCGTCAGACGAGACGTACTGGTCTACCAGCCCGCCGGTGCGCTCGCGGGCATACTGGACGCCGCCGTCGAAGCTATCCAGGGGGACCAGGCCGCCGGCCCGCTGGAACTGTGGGACCGCGGCCGGGGCGACGTTCCAGATCAGGCACGGGGCGTTGCCCGCGGTGATGGACGCCTGGATCACGGCCTCCGAGCTCTCGCCGGCCGGTATCTCCTGGGCCGTAACCTTCTGTTTGGGGTTCTCCTTGTTCCACTGTTTGACGAGGGCTTCGCCCCAGGAGATCTCCAGCGCATTGTCAGAGAGCCAGATCTTGATCGGCCCGGTCGCCGTTACCGCGTCCGAGGAACCCCCGCCGCCCCCACAGGCCGACACGGCGGCCACAACCGCCACACAGACGATTAGAGAATACGCCCTCTTCACCACCTGAACCCCTTTCCCTCATGGAAGATTTTCTCTTCCGACGGCCCTATTCGCCTGTCAGATAGGTGAACCCGCCCGGCTCCACCGGGGCTTGTACTGTTCCGCTACTTCCTCTCACCGTTTCCACGAGCCGCCCTCTCCCGTCGTAGGCGTAGGCCGTCGTGCCGCCGGATGACTCCAGGCTTACCTGCTCTACGCGCCGCTCGTCCGCCCAGCTACGCAGGAGACCCTGGCTGCCCGTCTCCCCGGCGAGCAGGAGTTGCTCGATCTCGGGCTGCACGAGGAGCGCGTCGAGGCGGGCCGGACGGCCATCTCCCACGTAGGACGAGAGGATGCTTGCGGGCCCGGCCGCGAGTACCTGATCAGAGCCGACGTTCCCGATGTCCAGGTAGCCGGAGGTAGGGGAGACGCCGGGGTCTCCGGCTCCGCCGTGCCACAAGATTCCCAACGGAGTCTTGCGGATCCTGTGTCGCGTGCCCACCGAACGGTCCGCACCTCGCTTCCGGTCGAACACCGGGAGGAGTCGGTAGCGCCCCTCGACCGGGAGATTCGCCTCGACCGTGACCCGGCTACCGGGCCTTAGTTCGACATACGCGCCGCCACTCCACTGGCTCTCTCCGGTCCAGGCGCTATCGGGCCGGATGACGCGGGCATCCCCCGTAATCGTTCCAGA
>JACCTS010000141.1 GCA_013812245.1 Rubrobacter sp. | reverse complement strand
GCCAGGGTTCCAGTTCTGCGTGACCGAGAGTGCCGCCCCGGGGCTGTTATTGGTGAGAGGATTGTCGAGGTAGGTTTCGTTGGCGAAGGTGTTCTCTGGTGTAGCGCGGTGGACGAACCCCCGGGGCACTTGCGGAACGACTACTTTGAAAGTCGCCCCGGCGGGAACCGCCGCTCGATCCTGGTTGAAGACCGCCCATTTTCGGGCCACGGGCTCGTACCAGACACCGATATTGTGGTCGTAGGCACCGTCCCCAGCACTACCCCGACCCGAGGCCCGTGTGACGAGCACGACGGCGTTGGGGTTGGCGTCGATGCTTGGATCGCTGATGTAAGTGTAGTCGCCGCGGCTGTTCTTATGAGTCGCGCGGTGAACGAAAGCGATACCGTTTTTCTCCTTCGGCGCTTCCTCCGGTACGGATGATTCCTGGAGCATCCTCTCCCCCGGTGCCGCAGCACCAACGCTAGCGGCATCCGAAGTGGCCGCCTGGCCGTAATACATGTCGAATTGCCGGTAGAGAACGTATCCTTCGACCGCCAGGATGATGAGCGCCACGGCGAGCGCCCCCGCTTTCGCGTAGCGTTTGAACACCGGGATCAGCTACCCCGCGTTACGACTTCGAACACAGAGACCAAAGAGATAGTCGATAAAGTGTGCGTCCTTCGGGGTTGCCGATCTCGCCGGGAACCTCTTGCGCAAGCGCGGTCCTCCTTGCTGTCGCAGGCCATGTATGTATCCAGCGTCGACCATGGCCGTGCTCCTTTGACTATCCAGGCTGTGGCCGGCATGTGCCGGCTGTCTTCTTTCCCATTGCTCCCCGCCCCTGGTTGGATTTGTTCGCTGATGGCTCAACTTCTCTATGTGGAGCACTTCTTGTGGACCTACGAACCTCGCCGACTGCGGGATCAATGTCCTCTTGAGGGTCCCCCCCTCGCTAGTTATTATTCGCGCAGTAGACGACGTTGTCCGGCTTCTCGCAGCCGACTATCGCCTCACCGCCCAAAGAGTTGCCTTCAGCACTCCCGTTCCACAGATCCGTCCGGCTGGACCTCCCCGAGTCGCCGAAGTATATGGCCCGCCCTTTCACGTTCGTGCCATAGCTCACGCCCGCTATCGTCTCGGGACCGAAGCTGTTGTTGAGGAAGGTGGCGTTCTGGGCGTCGCGCATCGAGGCGCCGCCGTAGCTGGCGTCGCCCTCGTAGCCGTTGGCGTGTATCTCGTTGTCCTCGATGAGCGCCGTGGGCTGCGACTGGTGTACGCCGGTTGCGAGATCATCCGGGGCGGACTCGTAGCGCACCCCCCAGCGACCGTTGTCCACCAGCAGGTTGTCGTGCACCCAGTAGCCATTGGGTCTCGCCGCGTCCCCCGCGTCATCGCACCCGACGTCGCACCACAGGCCGTTTGCAGGGTTGTCGTGGACGTAGTTGTAGGCGGCTTCGTACTCGTCTATGCCCTTGACGGCCGCGGCCGTGACGCCCCCGAAATCGGGGTTGGTGCCGTTCCTGTAGAGCTCCGAGTGGCGCAGCTCGCCGTTCATCGTGCCGATGCCCTGGCCGTCGTTGTCGTGGATAGTGAGGTACTCCATGAGCGAGGTGGCCGTAGCCTGGCCGGCACGGATCGCGGTGCCGCTGCCCTGGACCACGGAGCCGTTATCGTTGTACTTGGCCTCGGCGCCACCTATGTCGAGCCAGCTCAGCTCGGTGTGGCCACGCAGCCCGATCAGCTTGTCGACCGACGTCTCGTTTCGGATGTGCACGAGGGGCGCGCCGTAGGAGGCCGGACCGCGCGTGATCACCTCTCCCGGCTCTCCCAGGAGCCTGTCGCCGGCCTTGAGCGTTATCATGTTGTTGATCGGGTAGGTGGTGTCCGAGAGGGAGGCGTGCACGCAGAAGGTCGTGGCCCTGGTGCCAGGATCGCCGTTGACGATGGCGTCGAGATCGTCGCCGGGGTTTACCTGAACACCAGAGCACGCGAACGTCTCCGCAGAAGAAGCGCGCCCCAGCACCGCAGCGATCACGACGGCGGCGACGACGCCCGCCAAGACAAGACCGGCAACGGTAAGCCAGTTCGGTCGATGGACCCGAAAATGCATTGTCCCCCCTCAGGGTCAGCGGCCCGGTTGCCTCCCTCCAGAGAGGTCCTAGGCCTTTTGTCCCACCTCGCGATGGCTTACCTTTGCCGTTTATGCGGCTGTTCTTGATAGGGATTTTGTCGAAACCCCGCCTCGTAGCCGGGTAGCCTATACGATACGTCCTTGCGGCGCAACAGCCGCGCACCCGCAGAGAACCCGCCGGTTCGTAGGAAAACGCTTAGCCAGAACGAATTCAAGCTTAACTACCGGCCCGTATTCTTAACATTACTTAACATGCATGGGGTCGATGCAGGAATTTGGCGGGCTGCTGCGGGATTCCGACACATCGGTCCTTGATAGGTGGAGGACGGGTCGACGGCGCTTTCGTCGGCCTGCAAGCTTTGTCCGCCGGAGCGGCAACGGGGCACGCGGATAGCGCGGTTCGTGTCGCGTCCGGTTCATGGATGCGGCTTCACGTCCTGCGTCCCGATGGGCGATGGCGTTACCATCCTCGCCCATCGGGGCGGGTGATGAGGAGAAGGACTCCGGATGGAGGCGCCGGCTCTAGAGCGTGAAGCGCGCCAGGTTGGTCTGCTGAACCTCGGTGACTCCGGTGCCGGGGGCGGGCTCCGGGTTTATGGAGTCGGAGACGCCGATGAACCCGCCGCCGACCCAGAGGTAGGAGTTGGTCGTGGCCAGGGTCCACGCCCCCTCGTAGCTCGGGCGCTTGTTCTGGTCGAGGGAAGGGA
>JACCTS010000125.1 GCA_013812245.1 Rubrobacter sp. | reverse complement strand
CGTGGGCACCCTGGTCACGAGCTTCGACGTCTGGACGGAGTACGTGCCCCGCATCGAGATCTACGGCACCGAGGGTTCCCTGCGGCTGCCCGACCCCAACACCTTCGGCGGCCCGGTGCTCCTGTGGTGGGCGGGTGTGGGGGAGTGGGAGGAGGTGTCCCTGACCCACGACAACCATACCGGGAACAGCCGTGGAATCGGGCTCGTGGACCTGGCTCGATCTCTGCGTTCGGGAGAGCCGCACCGGGCCACCGGCGAGCTTGGCTTTCACGTCCTTGAGGTCATGCACGCTTTCGGTGACTCCTCTCGGGAGGGCCGGCACGTCGAGGTGAAAAACTCCTTCGAGCGTCCCGCGCCGTTGCCGGCGGAGACCGCGTTCTGGGACGTCGTCGCGTGAGGAGGGCGCAGATCGCACTTCAGATGTACACCGTGCGGGAACACGCAGGCCGGGACATGCCTGACACCCTGCGCCAGCTGGCCAGTATGGGCTACCACGCGGTCGAGCTCGCCGGCTACGGTGGCCTGGGCGCCAGGGAACTGCGCGCCGTCCTCGACGAATACGGCCTCAGGGCCGCGAGCGCCCACGTGTCGTTCGAGGAGTGGAAGGATCCGGAACTAGTCCTCACCGATCTGGACACTTTAGGCTGCTCCCATGCCGTCGTTCCGATGATGACTCCCGAATACAGAGAGAGCGAGGCGGCCGTGGCCCGCTTCGCGGGAGAGCTGAACCGGCTGGGCGAAGCGTCCGAGCGGAAAGGTGTCGAGTTCGCATACCACAACCACGACTTCGAGTTCGCATCGCTCGGAGAGGAGACCGCGTGGGACGTGCTCGTTCGGGAGACGGACCCGCGGCTGGTGGGGTTGGAGCTTGATGTGTACTGGGCGCGGTATGCGGGCGTGGACCCCGAGATCCTGATCCCGGACCTCGCGGATCGCATCTCCCTCCTGCACCTCAAGGACATGGCGCCGGGCGACAAGAAGCCGGACGCCCCGGTGGGCGAGGGCACGATGCCGTGGGACGGGTTGCTGGCGGCCGGAGACGCCGCCGGTGTGGAGTGGTACATCGTCGAGCAAGATCACCCGCGCGACGCGTTCGAAGACGTCCGGCGCAGCCTGCGAAACCTCGAACAGATGGCCGACGGATGAAGGAATCAAGATCGTCTGCCCGAAAACATCCTGAACTTACGGAAGGTGAGTACAGCCGGGCGAAGGACATGAGGCTCGAACATGGGAGTAACAATGCGGTTTCCTGAAGGTTTCCTGTGGGGCACGGCGACGGCGTCGTACCAGGTCGAGGGGGCGGTGAACGAGGACGGTCGGGGCGCATCCATCTGGGACACCTTCTCCCACACGCCAGGCAAGGTCTACCGAGGAGACACTGGCGACGTCGCCTGCGACCAGTACCACCGTCTCGAAGAAGACCTGGACCTCATGGCCGACCTCGGCCTGAAAGCATATCGCTTCTCCGTGGCCTGGCCCCGCGTGCAGCCGGAGGGCGGCGGCCCCATCAACCAGAAGGGCCTGGACTTCTACCGGCGGCTCGTGGACGGGCTGCGGGAGAGGTCCATCGAGCCGATGCTTACCCTATACCACTGGGACCTGCCGCAGGCCCTCGAAGACCGGGGCGGCTGGACGAACCGGGAGACGAGCGAACGATTCGCTGAGTACGCCGGGATCGTCTACGAGGCGTTGTCGGATACTGTTTCTTTCTGGATCACTTTGAACGAGCCCTGGGTAGCGTCCTGGATGGGCCACGCCTACGGCGTCCACGCGCCTGGGAGGAAGGACCCGTCGGAGGCTCTCGCCGCCACCCACCACCTCCTTCTCGGCCACGGCCTTGCGCTGGAGACGATGCGTTCCGCGGGCGGGGACAACCAGCTCGGCGTCACCCTCAACCTGCACCCCGCGCGGCCAGCCCGCGACCGCGACGCCGACGAGGAGGCCGCCCGGCGGGTTGACGGCCAGGCCAACAGGCTGTACCTGGACCCGCTGTTCCGGGGTGAGTACCCGGAGGACATCGTCTCCTACTACCGCGAGCACGGCGTGGACAGGCCGCCGGTGCGCGATGGGGACCTGGAGAGGATCTCCGGCTCCGTTGATTTCCTCGGCATCAACTACTACTTCCGCCACCACATCCGCGACGCCCCGGACGAGACCCTCTCTCAGGTGCCCTTCTCCGACCTCGCGGCCCGGCCCATCGTGCCGCACGCGGCGGAGAAGACCGCGATGGGCTGGCC
>JACCTS010000105.1 GCA_013812245.1 Rubrobacter sp. | reverse complement strand
CCGTGCGCATAGACGATAGCGGAGAGGCGGGAGATCCTTACGAGGATTACCTGGCGGAGGGCTCGCCGGAGCCCGCGCCGGACGTGCTGGAGGACGAAGAAGAGACCATCTCCATCAACTACACGTCAGGGACCACGGGACGCCCGAAAGGTGTCATGTACACACACCGGGGGGCGTACATCTCGGCGCTGGGGAACGCCATCGAGATCGGGATGGGCTACGAGACGAAATATCTGTGGACGCTTCCGATGTTCCACTGCAACGGATGGACGTACCCGTGGGCCGTCACGGCCGTGGCGGGGACGCACGTGTGTCTGCGGAAGGTCGAGCCGGCCAGGATCTGGGATCTATTCGAAGACGAGGGGATCACGCACTACTGCGCCGCCCCGACCGTCCAGATCGGCATCGTAAACGAAGACGCTGCCCACGAACTGGACCGGAGCGTGACCGCCGCCATCGCCGGGGCACCGCCGTCCCCAACCCTGCTCGTCCAGCTCACGGACCTCAACATCCAGCCCATGCACATCTACGGTCTCACCGAGACCTACGGCCCGATGACCACCAGCGGCGTCCACCCAGAGTGGGAGGAGTTGGACAACGAAGAAAAGGCCCGTCTAATGGCCCGCCAGGGACAGGGCTACACGACCGCCGACCTCGTGCGCGTCGTGGACGAGAACATGCAAGACGTGGAGCGCGACGGCGAGACGATGGGTGAGATCGTGATGCACGGCAACATGGTCGCCAAGGGCTACTTCGACAACGAGGAGGCCACCGAAGAAGCGTTCGAAGGCGGCTGGTACCACTCCGGGGACGTGGCCGTGTGGCACCCGGACGGGTACGTGGAGATAAGGGATCGCGACAAGGACATCATCGTCTCCGGCGGCGAGAACATCTCCACCATCGAGGTCGAGCAGGTCGTCGCCCGCCACCCGGCCGTCATGGAGGCCGCCGTCGTCGCCATCCCGGACGAGAAGTGGGGCGAGCGTCCCAAGGCATTCGTGGTCCTCAAGAACGGCCAGGAGGCGACGGAAGAGGAGATCATAGATTTCTGCAAGGAGCACATCGCTCGCTTCAAGGCCCCCGCCGCCGTGGAGTTCGGCGACCTCCCCAAGACCTCGACCGGCAAAGTCCAGAAGTTCGTCCTGCGCGACAAAGAATGGGAAGGTCAGGAGAAGCGGGTCAACTAGGGAGGCAAAGATGCTGGAAGCCGAGAAGACCTACGAGCACGTCCTCTTCGAGCAGGACGGTAAAATAGCCCGCGTCACCATGAACCGTCCAGAGAAACGCAACGCGCTCTCGCTGGCGCACATGCAAGAGCTCATCTCCTGCCTCAAGGCGGTCGGCGAGGAGAAGGAAGCCTCCGTGGTGGTCCTGGGCGGCAACGGCCCGGCCTTCTGCGCCGGCCACGACCTCTCCGAGATGGTCGGCCGCGACCCGGAGTTCTACCGGCGCCTCTTCGACGCGTGCTGCGAGTTGATGGAGACGGTTCAGGCCATCCCGCAGCCCGTCATAGCCAGGGTCCACGGCGTCGCCACCGCCGCCGGATGCCAGCTCGCCGCCACCTGCGACCTCGTCGTCGCGGCGGAAGAGGCGCGCTTCGCCACGCCGGGCGTCAAGATCGGGCTGTTCTGCTCCACCCCGATGGTCGCCCTCTCCCGCGCCATCGGCCAGAAAAAGAGCATGGAGATGCTCCTCACCGGCGACTTCATCTCCGCCGAAGAAGCCCTCGCCGAAGGTCTCGTGAACCGGGTAGTCTCTGCGCACGAGCTGGAAGAGCAGACGACGGCGCTGGCGGATAAGATCGCCGAGGCCAGCCCGCTCGTCGTCGGCATCGGCAAGCAGGCGTTCTACCGTCAACTCGACATGCCCACGGAGCAGGCGTACGCCTACACCAAAGAGGTCATGTCCTTCAACGCCTCCTTCGCCGACGCGCAGGAGGGCATCTGCGCCTTCCTTGAGAAGCGCAAGCCGGAGTGGAAGGGCCGTTAGGCTTCACGCATGACGGATACCGTCACAGCACCCAGGGAGACTACGGGCCGGAAGACGGAGAACCTTCCACCGTACAACGTGATCCTGCTCGATGATGACGATCACAGCTACGAGTACGTGATCCTTATGCTCAAGAAAGTCTTCGGGCACCCGATAGCGAAGGGCTACGAGATGGCGCAGGAGGTAGACGCCAAGGGCAGGGTCGTGGTTGCCACTACGCATCTGGAGGAAGCTGAGTTGAAGCGGGAGCAGATCCAAGGCTTCGGCCCCGACCCGCTCATCCCGCGCTGCAAGGGCTCGATGTCAGCGACCATAGAGCCCGCGAACGCCTGATCCCTATTTTGAAGCGGGGCCAAGGCGGATGATACGGTCATCGGATGCCTCCGGTACGCCACGTCCGTCTCGGTTGCTGGTCGAGATCCACAACGAGCCATCAGGAGCCTGGGTGACATCGCGGATGCGTCCGGCATCGCCCCGGAGAAGTGGTTCGCGCCCGACAACGTTACCGTTCTCATCCAACTCTAGATGCCAGAGGCATTCACCCCGGAGGGCCGTGACGAAAAGGTCTCCCTCCCACTGCGGGATGGCGCCGTCCACCAGTATCGCCGCGCCGCTCGGGGATGCCTGGGACGTGGGCCACGTCGTGACCGGGTTGATAAACCCGTCAGCCTCGGCCTCCTTCCCGCCATCGCCCTCGTACTCGGGCCAGCCGTAGTTCCCGCCCGACCTGATGCGGTTGACCTCGTCCCAGGTGTTCTCCCCGAACTCAGAGGCGAAGAGTTGCCCATCCGCATCCCAGGCGAGACCCTGGACGTTTCGATGGCCGTATGAGTAGACGGGGCTGTTCGGGAATGGGTTGTCCTCGGGCACGTCGCCGTCGGGGGTGAGGCGCAGGATCTTCCCTCCCAGCGAAGAGCGATCCTGGGAGTTGGCGGTGTCGCCGGCGTCCCCGGTGGTAACGTAGAGCATGCCGTCGGGGCCGAACTTGATGCGGCCCCCATCGTGATAGGAGTTGACCGGGATGCCAACGAGGACCGGCTCCGGCTGCTCCCCCAACCGGAAGCGCACCACCCGGTTGTCTTCCTGCGTGGTGTAGTAGGCGTAGACGTAGCCGTCCCGCTCGTAGTCCGGGGAGACCGCGACGCCAAGCAGACCACCTTCGCCGACTCCCTGCTCAGGGAGGGTCTGGATCTCCCGTGCGTCGCCGGAGGCGCTCACCCGCAAAAGCCGCCCGGAATCACGTTCGGTAACCAGCGCGTCTCCGTAGGGGAGGAACGCGAAGCTCCAGGGCACCTCCAGGTTCGATACGAGAACCCTGGCCTCGACCCGCGTCGTTCCTCCACCGGGAGCCCGCGTCATCTCCGAGGTAGTTTCCGAAGAACCGGCGGCTCCGCTGCTGCGCCCGTTGTCGTCAGCGGTTATCTCGGGGAGGTCTCCGCCGGACCCTTCGTTCTCGGAACCGCCCGTGGAGGGACCGCAGGAGGCACAAAGAGAGATCAGCGCCAGGACCAAGATCTGGCGCAGGAGTGTCCCGTTACCGGGGCGATTCGACAAGGCTGTCTTTCTTCGAGTAGGCCTGGCTCCCGGATTATATCCACAGGGTCAGGCCCCCCCGCATGCTGCACGGCTTCTAGTCGTCGGTCTCCCCCTCGAAGACCGCGAAGACCGCTCCCTGCGGATCGCTCAACACGGCGATCCTGCCGGTGCCCGGCTCCATCGGCCCGGCGAGCAAGGAGCCGGCGAGTTCTTTCACTTTCTCCACGGTCCCGTCGCACGATTCCACGGTGAAGTAGGCCAGCCAGTACGATGGAGCCTCACCATGCGTCTCAGACAGCGGCATGAGGCCGCCGTTCATGCGGCCAGCAGAGTTCCTGATCGTGG
>JACCTS010000081.1 GCA_013812245.1 Rubrobacter sp. | reverse complement strand
CGTCGGCGGCCTCCGCCGCCCCACTACGCACGCTAGACACTGCTTCCTCTGTAGCCTGCAAGGCTTCTTCGCTCTCCCAGAGGGCCACGCCAAGCAGCTTGCCGCTCTGCCGATCGCCGAGGGCGACGAACCCCTTGAACCCGTCCATCTGCTGGAGTTGCGGCAAGACCTGCTCCTGGAGATGGCGCGTGGCGTCATCCATCTTGTCCGGAGAACCCTCCAGCGTGGTTACTCGTGCGTGCATGCCGATATTCCTTTCTCCCGCCGCGATCCCGGCGGGTCAAGCCTTTGCACTACAAGCATGATGCCAGATACCATCGTCCGGCGCTATCTATCTTCGAACTTCCGAGAACGAACCCTCTCGGAAGGCGGGCGCATAGAAGCCAGGAGTAAGGACCAGGGTGACGCCTAGGTCCAGATCGGCAGCGCGCATCTCACCGGCCTCCGTGCGTAAAGCTAACTCCTTTTCGCCAGAGGCGCCTATCGAAAGACCTCCTCGAGATTCCCCTCCTCTTCCTTCGGCTTCGGGGGCTCGGCGAGCCTAGGGCCGCGTCCACGCCCGAGACCCTTACCCGGACCATGGAACATCTGGACCGACAGCGTGAAAGCCTCGTACCACTTCTGCTTTTTCACCCCGTTCTTGTTGCTTGGCATATACGCTCCTCGTAGACATAACCTCCAACAACACCTTGTTTGTAACGAGAAATGACGTTATTGCAACAACTTGTACGTGAGCCTGTTCACGCGCGATTCGTCGTGAGGAGAACGATGCGGGTGAAGAAGATTTACTGTTCTTCTGGCATTAGGATTGTGGTCGCGGAGCGGTCGGCTTCGGTGAGGATCCAGAGTTTCCCTGCGGAGGTGTAGTAGGTGCTTCGTATGGCGAGGCCGCAGTCGAGGGCGGAGACGTTGTCGCGCCGCTCGTCTGGGTCGGTCTCACTCCAGTCGCCCGAGGCGTGGCGGTTCAGGTACGGCGTTAGCTGCTCCCCGGCCTCCTTGAAAGCATGGTGAGCCCCGGGGGTGACTACCACCTTTCCCAACGGGAACAGCGTATCCATACCACATCCCCTTCCGGTTCCCACCCGACGGGTCGCAACGGTACCAGCAGGCCGACTCCCGCGCAACGTGAACGCGAGATAGCGATCATCTGTATCTGCGATGAGCGGGTAGTATTGACTCATGGTTCGACCTCGCGATGTATTGCAGAAAACGGAACATCGTCCGTATCCTTTGCCGGACGGATCGTGGGCGCTATCCATGCGCTGGCACGACCTGCTGTTCATGCACTGGCCCGTCCCGGAAGATTGGCTGAGGCCGCTCGTCCCAGCCGCGCTGGAGCTGGACACGTTCGACGGCAGCGCGTGGCTCGGGGTGGTGCCTTTCCGCATGAGCGGCGTCCGGCCGCGCTTCGTACCGGGCATCCCGTTCCTGTCAAACTTTCCAGAGATAAACCTTCGCACCTACGTTACGCATGCAGGCAAACCCGGCGTCTGGTTCTTCAGCCTGGACGCCCACAACCCCGTGGCCGTCCGTATGGCCCGCGCCACGTTCCACCTGCCGTACTTCGACGCCAGGATGTCCTGCCGTGAAGATGACGGGTGGGTGCGATACGAGAGCCTGCGCACCCACCGGGGGGCGCCCGGCGCCAGATTCGCCGGACGCTACCAGCCCGCCGGAGAGGTCTTCGACTCGCGCCCCGGATCTCTGGAGAGCTTCCTCACCGAACGGTACTGCCTGTACAGCGCGGATGGCTCCGGGAACGTCCGCCGGGGGGAGGTGCATCACGTGATGTGGCCGCTGCAAAGCGCCGAGGCGGAGGTCGAGGTGCTGGAGATGACGGCCCAGATCGGGGTGGAGCTTCCCGACACCGAGCCAATCCTCCACTTCTCCCGGCGTCTCGACGTGGTCGCCTGGCCGCCGAAGAAGGTAAGCGCGTGAAAGTTCGGGAGATCCTGCGCGACGCCCGGCTGCTGCTGATAACTGATCCACGTCCGGATCTCGTGTTCCGCGTCGAGGCCGCCGTCCGGGGCGGGGTGGACATGGTGCAGCTCAGGGACAAGCATGCTTCGAGGGAAGCGTTGATCCCCCTTGCAGCAGAGCTTCGGGAGGTCTGCGAGCGGGGCGGGGCGCTCTTCACCGTCAACGGCGACGTGGGACTGGCCCGGCTCTCCGGCGCTGCCGGGGTGCATCTCGGACAGGGAGGCGTCCTCCGCGCGCAGGACGCGCGAGACTTGCTGGGTCCCGATGTGATCGTGGGCCGATCCGCCGGCACGCTGGAGGAGGCGCTGGATGCTCTGCGGGACGGTGCGGACTACCTGGGCGTCGGGGCAGTCTACGCCACGCCGACCAAGCCCGAGGGAGAAGTGGGTGGTCTAGGGCTGGTGCAGGAGATCTCACGCTCCAACCTACCTATACCCTGGTTTGCCGTCGGCGGCGTGACGCTGGAGACCGCGCGGGAAGTCGCTGCTGCCCGGGCGCCCGGCTTCGCCGTCGTCCGCGCTGTCCTCGACGCCGAAGATCCGGAGGCCGCTGCCATCAAACTGCGCTCGTATCTGCCGGGTTGACTCGATGGGTAGACTCGGCGCATGAAAGCTGACCTCGTCTCCGGTATCCTGCCCGTCCTTCCTGACGGCCGCATGCTCCTGCTCCAGCGCCCGCGCACCGGTACCTGGGAACCGCCGGCCGGCCGGCTCGTCCCAGGAGAGAGCTTCACCGACGGCGCGATCCGCGAACTCTACGAGGAGACGGGCCTCCTCGCCGCTCCACAGGGGATACTCGCAACCTGGGTAGGCGAAAGTCTCGCTGGCGCCGGGTTTCTCGCCTCCGTAACCCACGCCGCCCGCGTCCCCGCCGAGGCCGAAAACGTCGTACGTCTCTCTCACGAACACCTAGACCACCGATGGACGACGCCAGAAGAGTGGATGGGCCTCCCGAGTTGGTGGAGCCCGGAAAACGTCCGGGGGGTGGCCGGACCGATCTCCCGGCTGCCTGAAGAGCCCGACCCGCCGCCCCCCGCGCCCGTCCCGCGCCCCGACGGGGTCGTGCGGGCCGTCCTCGGAGCCGGGACCGTGCTGGTCGACCCGGCGGGGGATGAGCCTCGCGCCCTCCTCTTGCGGCGCCGCAAGCCGCCCGTGGGGTTGTGGGAGAACCCCGGCGGGGCGCTGGAGCCCGGAGAGGACTTCGTCGCATGCGCCCGGCGCGAGGTTCTGGAAGAGACGGGCATCGCCGTCGAGCCGGAAGCGGCCTGGTGGACCCGCGTCGAACCCTGGAAGGCGCCCCAAGACCCCGAGCTCTACGCGGGCGTCGGCTTCATGGCCCGCGCTCCAACCGGCGAAATACGCCTGGAGGACGCGGCCCACGACGACTATCTGTGGGCCACCGAAGAGGAGTGGCGCTCCCTCCTCACCTGGTACACTGGGGAAGACTCCGACGCCCTGTGGGCCGCGGTGCAGTGGTTGGGAGGAACTTAGGAGTGGGGAGAGAACCGGAAGACAGGAGCGACTTCCCGGACCATTCGGCCTCCGATGCTCCCGAGAGATCCGGCCGCGTGTGGCTGGCGGTGGTGATGCTCGTGGTGGTGCCAGGCCTGTTGTACGCCGCGATCCCGATGGTCGCCTTCCTGCCGCTGTCCACGGGGTGGAAGGTCTGGATCTCCGGTGGGCTCGTCGTCGTCGCCGAGACGGTATTCGTCGTCGCCGTCATCTTCCTCGGCGGGGAGGTGGTCTCGCGCTACCGGCGCTTCCTCGATCCCCGCACCCTCTTTCGCAAGAGATGAGGCCAGGGGTGGACGAGTTCGACGTGATCCAGAGCCTCTCCAAGATGCTTCCTTCACCGCCCCCGGAGGTGCTCGTCCCCATCGGCGACGACTGCGCCGTGTTGCGGCTGGGCGGCACAGAGTGGGTAGCTGCGGCAGATATGCTGGTCTCCGGGCACCACTTCGAGGGCTGGGCCACCCCAGAAGACGTGGGCTACAAAGCCGTCGCGGTCAACGTTTCGGACGTGGCGGCGATGGGTGGGACGCCGCGCTTCGTGCTCGTTTCCGGCGGCGCCCCGGACCCCGAGACGGCGCTCCGCTGCATGAGGGGCGTGATCAAGGCCTGCGATGAGCTCGGCGTGTACCCGCTCGGCGGAGATACCACCCGCGCCGATTCGCTGACCGTGGACGTGTCTATTCTTGGCGAGCTTTCCGCGCCGCCGCTGCTGCGTTCCGGCGCCCGTCCCGGCGACCTGCTGGCCGTGACCGGAGAGCTCGGTGCTTCGGCGGCGGGTTTGCTCGCTCTCCAGGGTGGCGAGCGGGTGCCTGAGCGTCTAGTCCGAAAGCACCTGCGCCCCGAGCCACGGGTCGAGACCGGGCTCGCGGCGGCCCGGCTCGGGGTCCACGCCGCGATAGATCTCTCCGACGGGCTTGCCTCGGACGTCCGGCGCATCTGCGAGAGGAGTGGGGTGGGCTGCAACATTGGCCTCGAACGCCTCCCCGTCGCGGACGACACGCGAAGGCTCGCCGGGAAGATGGGCCACGATCCCCAGAAGCTGGCGGCCACCGGCGGGGAGGACTACGAATTGCTCCTCGCCGCCCCGGAGCGGACCCTGGAAGCCCTGGGCGAAGAGTCCGGCGTGCCCATTACAGTGGTGGGCGAGGTGACGGCGGAAGGCGTTGTCTTCTTGCGCGGAGGGAGGCTCGTGGATGACCTTTCTGGCTGGGATCACTTTTCCGATCCCGCCTCCGAGGGTACAAGAGGCCCGTCATCCGAGCGGTGGAAGGAGTAGAAGTGCCGTACGGCAAGGTCACCGAGCTACCCAAAGGCGTCAAGAACAACCTGCCCAAACAAGCGCAGGAGATCTACAAAGAAGCTTTCAACTCAGCCGAGGAGCAGAACGGTGAGGAGAGCCGCGCCCACCGCGTCGCCTGGTCGGCCGTAGAGGACAAATACGAGAAGAACGAGAACGGGAACTGGGTCTCCAAAGAGTAGCGGCGGAAGATCGCTAATTCGATTCCATGAAAGTCTACCCGTAGAAGTAGAGACCGCGATTCAACGGCCGGTGCTGACATTTTTGCAGGCTGTGGTCAGAAAAACACTTCGAACATGCAAAAGGCCGGAACCCAAAAGGCTCCGGCCCGAAAAGAACTTCTATGGCCGGCCTTACTGGTTGCCCTGTACCTTCTGGGTTACTTCATCGGCGCTGTTGAAGGTTTCCTCGCCAGCGTTCCTAATCTGGTCGATCGCTTCCTGCGGCGCGTTGTTGTCTTGGAGATTGGAGATCACATCGTCCTTGCTGGCCGGGAAGTTCAAGTTCTGCAGAGAATCGCCCAAACCACTCACGGTTCCGCCCAAATCCATGCCTTTACTCCTATCGTTTCAGCTTCCCTTACTAAATTCAGCATACCCGTCTGCTCCGCACGATAAACGTGCCGCTCCCCGACTCCTCCCATCGGGGATCATCCAACATTGCAACCGGGCAGCGTGAATCGCGTTCGATGAACAGCAGCTCCCGGCTTACTTCGGAGGTTGATTCACGCGCTTGTCTTGGCGGGGTTCGCGCAGCACGTAGTAGCTTTGCTTCTTGCGCTCATGGAAGTCCTGGGCATCTCAACCTGACCGGCCGTAGCGGATGGGTCCACTTCTTCCTTCGTCGAAGTTGCGGACCTCAACGCCGGTTACACTTGGGTGCCGTCTGTACTCACGGGTCGGTGAACCCGAGCATCCTCCAGGGGATGCGGGTCGCCAGCACGTCCCCTTCGGTGTACCGGTCGGCCAGGCTGTCGAAATCCGGGGCGTCAGCCACTTGGTGGACGAGACGGGGTATTGTCAGCCGTACTCCATCTCCTCCCGGGCTAGCGCCTCGGCGCCCTTCACCAGCCAGCTCTCGAACGATGCCCCCACGACGGTCACTTTCCGGGATTTGATCATGGGGCCGCGTCACCCTCGGCAGGGTGTCTCCTTCCGGGATGATGTCCGCTTTTGTGCAGCAGACCACCGGGTAGCCTGCGGCGCGAACGCCGGTGTTCAGGGTGTCGGGCTTGCCCCGCGCTCCTCGTCGCTGAGGGAGTTTCGGTGCCCAGGCCTTCGGCCATAATCTCATCGTAGGACGCGACCCTGTTCCTGCCCAGTTCCTTCGCCCTATACAGGGCCATGTCGGCCTCCTGGATCAGGGTCTCCGGGGTCTTGTCCTCGCCGGGGGCGAGTGTCGCCACGCCGGCGCTGATGGTAACGGTGCCCGGCGGCACGTAGCCTTCGTATGGTACGCCCATCGCCTCCACCGTAGCCCGCAGCCTCTCGGCGGCCACCGACGCGCTCTCCAGGGTCTGCTCCGGCAGCACGACCAGGAACTCCTCGCCGCCGAAGCGGTAGGATGAGTCTCCGGTCCTGAAGGTCCCCAGGAGGACGTTCGCCACTCGCTGGAGGATCTCGTCGCCGGCCAGGTGGCCGTGCTGGTCGTTGTATAGCTTGAACCAGTCCAGCTCGCACAGAGCACCACGCAGTAGGTGTGCCCGTAACGATCCACGCGCGCCTTGAGTATCTCCAGATCCTCCCGGAGCCTCAGACGGTTGCCGAGATGCGTCAGGGGGTCCGTGCGCGCCTGCCAGAAGAGCTCGCGGTTCAACCTCTTGAGCGCCTCCCCCTGCTGCGTAAGCTCCTTGTGCGGGGAGATGACCCGGACGGCGGCGATCAGTCGCGCCCGCAACTCCGTGCGGTCGAGTGGTTTGGAGAGGTAGTCGTCGGCCCCGGCCTGCAACCCCTTCAAGGCGTGTTCTTTGTCGCCCAGCGCCGTCAGGAAGACGAAGAAGGTGTAGCTGTCCCTGCTCTCCGCGGCGTCCCGCACCTTGTTGCAGAGTTCGAGGCCGTCCATCTCCGGCATCATCCAGTCGCTTATGATGACGTCCACATCGGGGAATTCGCAGTACAAGTCCCAGGCCTCCATGCCGTCACCGGCCGTCAGGCACTCGTGGTCGAGAATCTCCACGGCGCGGCGCAGGATCATGCGCGAGACGGCATCGTCCTCGGCGATCAATACTTTCATGGCGCCATGCTAACCATCCCGGACGAGCGCGACCAGTGCCAGCCGGACCCTCGCGAACTCCGCCTCCAACTCATCCACGCGCTCGGCAGCTCCAGAGAGGTCTCCGGAGGCCCCTATATCCTGGAGGCCGGCGGCCAACTCGCTCATAAGCCGGGCGCCCATGTTGCCGGCGCTGCCTTTGAGGGTGTGGGCGACTTGCTCCACGGTGTGCGCATCACCCGCCGCCCCGGCCCTTCCGAGCACCGCCAGACGCGGCCTGGCGTCTTCGAGGAACATCTCCACCAGCTCGGCGAGGACGTCGTCTCCCCCGAGCTCGCGCAGGCCCGCCACGACCTCGGGGTCTATGGGATTTTCCGGCATGACGTGGCTGTTTGCCCCATCGGCGGGGTCGCTGTCCGTCTCTGGCTCGTCACCTTCCCATGGCGCCCAGCGTTCGAGAACGGAGTTCAGGCTTGCGGGCCTCACGGGCTTGGAGAGGTAGTCGTCCATGCCGGCCTCCAGCGCCTTCTCCCGGTCGCCCTGGAGGGCGCTGGCCGTCATCGCGATGATAGGGGTCTGTCGGGCCTGCTCGACGGGGTCGCTGGCTTCGCGGCGCCGGATCTCCGCGGTCGCCTGGTAGCCGTCCATCTCGGGCATCTGTATGTCCATCAGCACCGCCGCGTAGGGCTTGCGGGCAAGCGCGTCGAGCGCCTCCCGGCCGTTGGCGGCCACGTCCACCCTGTAGCCGAGGTTCTCGATCATCTTGACGGCGACCTTCTGATTCACGGGGTTGTCCTCGGCGAGCAGGACACGGGGCCTGCTCCTCTGGCGGGCGCTCGCGTGGTGCTCTATCCGTCCCGAACCCGTCCGCAGACTGTGACGGGTAACGAGCGGCTGTTCCGACGGCCCGGCGGCCGTGTCCGGGCCGCCCTCGGAAGAGCCCATGACCGTGACGAGGCAGTTGTATAGCTCGGATTGGCGGACGGGCTTGGTGAGGTACGCGGCGAGGCCGATCTCCTCTGCCGCGGGCCCGTCGCCGCGCCGCCCCATGGAGGTCAGGAGCACCAGCCGGGGCGCGGACAGCCCAGGCACCTCCCGTATCCTCTTCGCCAGCTCGACGCCGTCCATGCCCGGCATGTGCATGTCCAGGATCACCGTATCATAGGGGGCTCCGGCTTCGAGGGCTTCACCCAGCAGACGCAGGGCCTCGGGGGCGTCGCCGGCCAGCCCGCTGCGCATCCCCCAGGAGGTGACCTGTTTGTCTAGTATCCGCCGGTTGGTTTCGTGGTCGTCCACCACGAGCACGCGCAGGCCGCGCAGGTCCGGGCGGGGGGTCAGGACGACCTGGGCCTCGGCCGGCTGCTTCTTCATACTGGCCGTGAACGAGAAGGTGCTGCCCTCCCCCGGCGTGCTCTCCACCCACACCTCGCCGCCCATGAGCTCGATCAGTTGCTTGGAGATGGCGAGCCCGAGGCCCGTGCCGCCGTAGCGGCGGGTGGTGGAGGTGTCGGCCTGGGTGAAAGCCTCGAAGAGCCTCCCTCGCTGCTCGTCGGTCATGCCGATGCCGGTGTCGCTGACCTCGAAGCGTGCCAGTACCGCATCGTCCGTCTCCTCCGCCAGCTCGATGTGGAGGCTTACCTCACCCTCCTCGGTGAACTTGATGGCGTTGCCGATCAGGTTGGTAAGTATCTGGCGCAGCCGGAACGGGTCACCCTTTAGCGCCGTCGGCATGTCGAGGTCCACAAAGCCGGTCAGTTCCAGCCTCTTATCGTGCGCCCTCTCGGCCAGAGCGTGGAGCGCCTCCTCCAGCTCCGTGCGGAGGTCGAAGGCTATCTTCTCCAGGCTCATCGCCCCGGCCTCTATCTTGGAGATGTCGAGGATGTCGTTGATGATGAAGAGCAGGCTTTCGCCGGAGTTGCGCAAGGTTTCGGCGTACTCGTGCTGCTCCTCGGTGAGCCTGGTGTTCAGCAAGAGTTCGGTCATGCCGATAACGCCGTTCATGGGCGTGCGTATCTCGTGGCTCATGTTCGCCAGGAAGTCGCTCTTGGCCCGGTTGGCCGCGTCCGCGGCGCGCGTGGCTTCCTCGAGCTGGGCCGTACGCTCCTCCACGCGTCGCTCCAGGGTCTCGTTGAAGCGCCGGATCTCCTCTTCCGCCCGCTTGCGTAGCGTGATGTCGTTCTGCACCCCCACGAAATGCGTCAGATCGCCCCGCTCGTTGCGCACCGGCGAGACGGAGAGCTCGTTCCAGAAGAGCGTGCCGTCTTTCTTGTAGTTCCTCAAGACCACCGTGTGGTCCCGTCCCTCCCGGATGGCCTCCCGCAGCACGGCTATGGCTTCTTGATCTCCGTCCTCGCCTTGCAGGAAGCGGCAGTTGCGGCCCAGCGCCTCTTCGGCCGTGTAGCCGGTCATCTCCTCGAAGGCGGGGTTCACGTAGATCAAAGGGTTGTCCGGCAGCTTGGGGTCGGAGATGACGAGCCCGTTGGAACTCGCGGAGATGGCCCGGTCCCTGAGACGCAAAACCTCTTCCACCCGCTTGCGTTCGGTAATGTCGGTCACCGTACCCGCCATGCGGAAAGGCTTGTCGTTTCTATCGCGCTGGGCTTTCCCGCGTATGATGCAGGTCCGATTCTCCTCCGAAGACCGCTGGAAGCGGAACTCTACGTCGAACTCTTCACCCTCTTCCATGTGGGCTTCGAGTGACGCGGATACCGTTTCGCGGTCCTCTGGATGCATGAGATCGAAGAACCCGTCCAGGGTTGGCGTGAACTCCCCGCGGGAGAGGCCGACGATCTCGAAGAGCCGATCGTTCCAGAACATCTCGCCGGAGCGGACGTTCCAATCGTAGATGCCGTCGTTGGAGCCTTCGACCACCAGGCCGTAGCGTTCCTCGCTCTCCCGAAGTTCGGTGAGCGCGTTCCGGAGCCTGGCCGTGCGCTCGCGCACCCGCCGCTCCAGGCCCTCGTTGAGGCGCTGGATCTCCTCTTCCGCCCGCTTGCGCTCGGTGATGTCCTGCACCTGGGTGGTGAAGTGGAGGGGATCCCCCTGCCCGTCGCGCACCAGCGAACTGCTCACCGAAGTCCACACAACGTGTCCGTCCTTGTGGATGTAGCGCTTCTCGAACTCGAAGGTGCGGAGCCCACCCGCCAGGGCCCGGCGCACCATGTCCGCGCTCTCCCGCACGTCGTCGGGGTGGGTGATATCCGTGAAGGTCGCCGCCGTAAGCTCCGCCTCGGAGTAATCGAGCATCTCGCACATTGCGGCGTTGACCTGCAAGAAGCTCCCGTCCGGTCCGGTGAGGACCATGCCGATGGAGGAGTCGTCGAAGGCGCTCCTGAACCGCTCCTCGGCCTCGCGCAACTCTTCCTCGGCCTGTTTGCGCTCGGTGATGTTGGTCATCAGACCCTGCCAGTAGCGGGCCCCGGTCCTCTCGTCCTCGACTATTACCGCTTCGTTGCGCACCCAGACCGTCCGGCCGGTGCGATGGACCACGCGGTACTCCGTGGTGGTAACCTGTCCGGGTTGGCCGGCCTGATCGTCTTCGGCCATGATCCACTCGCGGTCTTCGGGATGCACCATACGGTACCTGAGGTCCGGGTCCTGGCAATCCTCCGGGGCATAGCCCGTTATGTCTTCTATCTGCGGGCTTATGTACAGCGCGGCGTCTGGGCTTCCGATCTCCTGTACGATGGTTGCCGCCGGCAGCCGCTCGACGAGCGTGCGGTAACGGGCTTCCGCCGCCCGCAGGTCTTCCTCAGCCTGCTTGCGGCCGGTGATGTCGAGTTTGACGCCCTGCCAATAGAGAGCCTCGCCTTTTTCATCGCGTACCAGCAACGCCTCGTCGCGCACCCACACCTCTCGGCCGTCTTCGGCAAAACAGCGGTACTCCATCTCGAACGGGTCGCCGGACTCGTTGGTACGCAGGCGCTCGGCCAGCACGCGCTCGCGGTCGGCGGGATGCAGCGTCCGGTACCAGAGTTCCGGGTCCGAGAGCCACTCGTCGGGCTTGTAGCCGAGCACCGTCTCGACCTGAGGGCTGACGTAGATGGTGGACCTTTCTTCGTCCGCGCGCTCGGTGTAGGTGATGGCCGGCATGTGCTCCACCAGGGTGCGATAACGGACCTCCGCCTCCTGCAGCTTCGACTCGGCCTCCCTGCGATCCGTGATGTCCGAGACGATGCCCTGCCAGAATTGCAACCCTCCGTCTCCGTCGCGCACCGGGACCGCCTCGTCGCGTACCCACACCACGCGGCCATTCCGGGCGACCATGCGGTACTCCACGTCCATCGGGTCCTCGGTCTCGCTGGCGCGCTCGTCGGCGGCCTCGAACATCTCGCGGTCCTCCGGATGGATGAGGCTCTCCCAGAGCGTGAGGTCTTCCAGAAACTCCTGCGGAGAATAACCCAGGAGCCGCTCGACCTGCGGGCTCACGTACGGTTCCATGCCGGGCACGCTGAACTTCTCCCTGTAGGTGACGACCGGCGTCTGCTCGACGAGGGTCCGGTAGCGGGTCTCGGCCTCCAGCCGCTCTCTCTCCGCATGCTTGCGCTCCGTGATGTCGTGCATCGCCACGACCGCGCCTAGCTTGTTGCCCTCCCCGTCGTAGAAAGCCTGTCCGCTCGTCAGCAGCGTGCGCGTCGGACCTTCTTTGGGCGCGATGATCATCTCCGCGTCGCGCACGTTCTCGCCGCCCAGGGCGCGGAACAGGGGGATGTCCTCCGTGCGCATGGGCGTGTGTCCATCGGGGAGGAACAGGTCGTAGCGGTCGCTCCACTCCTCCGGCCCGAGCCGCTCCTCGGCGATGCCGTGGAACTCGCGGGTGGACTGGTTGAACAGCGTCAGGTTTCCTTCGGCGTCGCAGGCCACGATGCCGTCCTTGAGGTTCTCCAGGGTTGCGCGCAGGAACTCGCGCTCCCTGGCAAGATCCCTCTCCGAACGCTTGCGTTCGGTCACGTCGCGGGCTACGAAGAGGACGGCGCCTTCCCGCACCGGGGAGACGGTGGCGGAGAACCACACATCTCTGCCGTTGATGGGCAGGTCGTACTCCACGTTGACGGGTTGCCGTGTCCGCAACGCCTGCCGGATGTAATCCAGGAACATGCTGGCCCGCTCCTCCGGCATCACCTCGTGCAGTGTCTTGCCAAGCAACTCCTCGGAAGGACGGTAGAGTAGCGAAGGATTGGTCGGAGCTATCTCCAGATAGCGTCCCTCTTCGTCGAGCACGAAGATCACGTCGTTCATCGCCGCGAACAGAGCGCGTAGTTCCTCCTCGTTCTCCCGGACCTCCGCGTAGAGCCGGGAGCGGCTGATCGCGATGCTCGCCTGCTCGCCGAGCGCCTCCATGAGCCGCAGGTCGCGCTCACCGAGCCTCACGCCTCCGATACTTTCGAGGTTTACTACGCCGGTGACCCCGTCCTCGTAGAACAGGGGCACGCACACCTCGGAGATTATTCCGTCGAATGCCGTGATGAAGTCGGGGTCCGCGTCGCTGTCCTGGATCAGGACCGGCTCGCCGGTTCGCGCCACCCTTCCCATCGCGCCTGTCTCGAGCGGGATATTGTCGAGGACTTGAGGGTAGCCGACCTCATGCTGGAGGACGAGATGGCCTTCCTTGACCAGGTAGAGGCTCACCAGAGCGTAGCCGAAAGTGTCCGCAATCGCTTCGACGACGGTGCGGTAGATGGCCTGCGGATCGAGCTCGCGAGCCAGGGCGGAGCGGACCTTGTCGAGCAGGGCAAGCTCCTGAGCCTGCCGGCGGTAGCGGTCCTCGCTCTGGCGCAGCGCCACTTCGGCCCGTTTGCGCTCTGTGGCGTCCAGCATCGAGCCGATCAGACGCACCGGTGTGCCCTCCTCGTTGCGCATCACGTAGGCCCGGTCCACGACCGTCGCGTACGTGCCGTCGGCGCGCCGGAAACGATATTCCTCCGACCACATCTCTCCACCGGTCTCTAGCACGGAGTTTATGCCCGAGACGACCCGCTCTCTGTCATCGGGATGCAGGTGGTCCTTCCACCACGCGCTGCTCGTCTCCTGGCGAGCGGGATAGCCGAACATCGCCTCGACCGCCCCGTTCCACACCTGGCGGTCTGCCAGGAGATCTACGTCCCAGATCGCCTCGTTGGTGGCCCTGGCGACCAGCCGGTAGCGTTCCTCGCTTTCCCGGAGCTTCTCCTGCGCCTCGTTGCGTCTCGTCACGTCCCTGTAGTTGCCCACTATGCCACCCACGGTGGGGTCGTCCAGCAGGTTGGTCGCGACGATCTCGAGCACCCGCCACGAGCCGTCCCCGTGCCTGGCCCTCGCTTCGAGCGAGGTGCTCTCGCCGGGCCTCGTCAGGAGCTCCGACAGGGCGGCTTGCAAGTCCTCCAGGTCCCGCGGCGGAAAATCGACTGTCTCGAAGACGTTGGTGCCGACGAGGTTGGTGTTTTCGAGACCTAGCACCTGTTTCACGGCGGGGCTCTGATACTTGATGGTCCCGTCGGCTTCGATCACCACGGTCACGTCGGAAGAGTTCTGGACCAGGGAGCGGAACCACTCCTCCCTGCGTTGCAGCTCCTCCTCGGCCGCTTTGCGTTCGGTGATGTCGTGGATCACGCCCTGCCAGTGCTGCGTACCGTCTTCGTCCGTCGAGACCAGGACGGCCCTGTCCCTGACCCACACCACCCGGCCGTCCTTGTGGAGCGCGCGGTACTCGACCTCGAACGGCTTGCCGGTCTCGTTGGTACGCCCGTCCTCCGCCAGGACCCTCTCCCGGTCTTCGGGATGCATGGCGACCCAGAACGGGTCCTTCTCGTCCAGTTCTTCTGGTGTGTAACCCAGCATCTGCTCGACCTGCGGGCTGACGTAGGAGGTGACACCCGACTCGCTGACTTTCTCGGTATAGGTGATGGCGGGCGTATGCTCGACGAGGGTGCGGTACCGCTCTTCGCTCTGCGCCAGGGCGTCTTCGACGTGCCGGCGCTCGGTTATGTCGAAAAGCAAGCCCTGCCAGTAGAGGGGTTCGTTATCGTCGTCGCGGATCAGCACGGCCTCTTCCCTGATCCACACGTACCGGCCGTCCTTCGCACGCTGGCGGTACTCCATGCGCAAGCGTTCGCCGGTCTCGTCCGTTCGTTCGCCCTCGGCCCGGACCCGCTCTCTGTCGTCGGGGTGGACCAGGCCGAGCCAATCCCCGTTGAGGTTGGACAGACGCTCCTCCGGCGTATAGCCCAGCAGCTGTTCGATCTGCGGGCTGATATAGGTGAGGGTTCCAGTGTCGGCTGACTGAATGTAGACGGCCGCCGGGATGTTCTCCACCAGTTCGCGGTACCTGTTTTCGGCTTCTCTGAGCGCCGCGTTGGACTCGCGGCGCCGGTCCAGCATCTCGTTGAAGGCGACCGCCACCTCGCCGAGCTCGTCGCCGGCGTACGGTTCGATCCTGTGGTCCATCTCGCCACGCCCGATCCTGCGCGCCCCGTCCTCCAGCCTGCGAACGGAGCCGAGGATTCCCCGGTTGATGAAGTAGGCGGCCAGCGCTCCCGCCAGAAGACCGAGCAGCAGCAGGATGGCTACCGTCGCGTACACGCTGCGGATTGCTCTGTTCGCGTCCGTCTCCGAACCCGCGAGTTGCCTGTCGGCCCACGGTTGCGCCTTTTCGTTGAGCACGCCCTTCAACTCGTCGCCCAGCCCCGTGAACCTCCGCAGGTCCGCCTGGGTGCTTTCTGTTCCGGTCTCTTCGCCACTCAGGTTCGTCAGGCTTTCTCCCAGGGCGGCGTACTCTTCGTAGAGGGAAGAGATCCGCTCGCTATGCCGCCGTCCCGTCTCTGTGTCCACCAGCTCGTCGTAGCGGGCCTTGTACTTCTCGAATTCCGCCCGGTTCTTCTCGAACCGCTCGCGATACCGTGGGTCGCCGGTCTCCACGTAGCCCCGCACGTTCGAGCCTAGCTCGCCCGCGTTGATCTCCATCTCGTAGACTGCGGAGCGGGTTGGTTCCTCGACCTCCACTATCTCCTGGAGGGTGTTGCCGATGGTCCTCTCGCCGAGCAAGACGATCAGGCCAGCGAGCAGGAAGAGCAGGACCAGGGTCCCGAAGCCCAACCATAATTTGCGCGATATCGTCATATTTGCTCTCTTGCTCCTGCTTGTCAGGTACCGCCTACGACAGCCGCGACCCGTGAACTCGTGCACCGTTTTCGTCCGTTCACGAGCCCGGCTTTAGCTCCGGCTCCGATATCCGCCGCGGTCTTTGCCCATGGCGTTCGGCTTCGACCCACGGTTCAACCCTGCGGCAAGTATACGGTGAAGATCGTACCCTCTCCGGGTTCGCTCTCGACCGTAACCCTGCCGCCGTGGTTCTCTGCGACGTGACGAACGATGGAGAGCCCGAGGCCGGTGCCCCCGGTCTCCTTGGAACGGGCCTTGTCCACCCGGTAGAACCGCTCGAAGATGCGGGGCAGTTTCCCCTCCGAGATGCCGATACCTGTGTCAGAAATACGGACGGTTACGCCGAGGTCGTCCGAGCCGCCCGTCACCTCGACCAGCCCACCGGATGGCGTATATTTTATGGCGTTGTCCACGAGGTTCGTGAACATAGAGGTCAACTGGGTTTCGTCGCCCTGGATCTCGTACTGGGCGCTCCGTCCGAAGCGCTTCCATTGCAGGGTGATGTCCTTGCTGCGGGCCACCCGCCGCAAGCGTCCGAGCACCACTATCAGCACGTGGCGTACGTCAACGGGGCTGGGGCTCTGGACCGACTCCTCGCTCTCCAGGCGCGCGAGATCCAGGAGGTCCGCAATGAGCTGGCCCAGGCGCTCGGTCTCGTTTTTCATCTGCTCGGCGAAGAAGCGGGCCTGGTCGGGGTCGTCCTCTATGGTCTCGACCACGCTCTCCGCCAGGAGCCTCAGGGACGTCGCCGGGGTTTTCAGCTCGTGAGAGACGTTGGCGACGAAGTCGCGCCGGATCTTGTTGACCCGTCTCAGTTCCTCCGGGCCTACGTGGTCCAGGTCTCTCCTGCCGCCTTCCAGCACGCGATCATCGCTCCGGCGACTCGTTCGTAGTACCGACCCGGACGCCGGGCACGGCCTCGAAGCGGTAGCCGAGGCCCCTGGCGGTGTGGATGAACTCGTAGGAGGAGACCTCCGCGAGAGCGGCCCTTATGCGGCGCACGTGCACGTCGATGGTGCGCGAGGATCCGACCCCGGCGTGTCCCCACACCTCCTTCGCCAGCTCCTCCCGGCTCTTCAACTCCCCCGGCGCGCCCGCCAGCGCCACCAGAAGCTCGAACTCTTTCAGGCGGAGCGACAGGGGATTCCCATTTACGGTGGCCTGATAGTTCTTGGTGTCTATCTGGAGGTCTCCGGCTTCGAGAACCCGGCCGCGATGGCCGACCTCGCTCCGCTTCAGGTTCGCATATATGCGCGCGATGAGCTCCTTCATCCCGAAAGGTTTGGTCACGTAGTCATCCGCGCCCACCTCGAAGCCAAGGACCTTGTCTTCCTCGGCGTCCCTGGCCGTGATCATGACGATCACCACGTCCTCGTCGCGCTCCCGGATCTTCTGGCATACCTCTATGCCCGACTCTTCCGGCAGCATGATATCCAGCAGGATGAGGTCAGGCCGGAGCTTGCGGGCGATGCCGAGCGCCTCCGCGCCGGTGGTGGCCCGGCTCACCCCGAAACCTTCCCGGGAAAGGTTGTATGAAAGGGCTTCCAGTATCCCCCGGTCGTCTTCGACCACCAGGATCTCCGCTATGGTCCTTGCCAAAGCGCTGCTCCGATCTTCGTCGAGACGCCCGCAGTATAAACCCTGGGTAGACCTTGAACCACCGTGATCGACCATGCCGAGAACTCCACGCCCGCGCCCGCTAAAATTCCCGAATATGAAGCTCCGGGCGAAAATAGTCACGGTACACACCAAACGCACCTTCGCCATCGCCCGCTCCTCCGCCGACGACTTCGGGCGCGTGATCCTCGAGGTGGAGGAAGACGGGACGAAGGGCCGGGGTGAGGCCGCCCCGACGGGCTACTACGGTCAGAACGCCGAAGACGCGCGCTCCGCCCTGGAGACCGTAGAGGTAGAAGACCCCTGGAACCTCGAAGGAACCCTCGCGGCCAACGCTCACCTGCCGCCAGCTTCGCTCGCCGCCCTCGACGCCGCGCTCCACGACCTGGCGGCGAAGAGGCTCGGCGTCCCGGTCTATCGTCTCCTCGGCCTCGGCCGCCCAATGTCCGCGACCGCCTACACCCTGGGCATCGCCGAACGGGAGACGACCCTAGATGGGGCCAGGGAGCTCGCTAGATCCGGGTTTTCGATCTTCAAGATGAAGGTGGGCGGCTGGGATGATATCGAGACCGTCCGCGCCGTGGCGCAGGCTTCGGACGCCGAGATATGGGTCGACGCCAACGAGGCATTCTCCCCACAAGAAGCGCCGGAGGTCGTCCGGCGGCTGAGGAACATCGGGGTCGCCATGATCGAACAACCCGTCCCGGCCTCTGAAGGATCGGAGGCCCTGCGGGCGGCGACGGAGGCTGCAGCGCCTGTCCCCGTCATCGCCGACGAGAGCGCCATGGACGCTCGTGACGTGCCGAAGCTGGCCGGGTGCGTGAGCGGGGTGAACGTCAAGCTCGCCAAGTGCGGCGGCATCCGGGGTGCGCTGGCCATGATCCACACGGCCCGCGCCCACGACATGAAGGTGATGCTCGGCTGCATGGTGGAGACCTCGCTCGGTATAGCCGCCGCGGTCCAGGTATCCGGCCTGGTGGATTTCGTGGACCTCGACGGGTTCCTGCTCCTTGCTGACGACCCGTTCGAAGGTCTCCACGTCGAGAACGGACGCATCCTGCTCCCTGAAGTTCCCGGTCTCGGGGTAGAGCCGGTGGAGACCGCGTGATCCCGGACCACGTCCCCGAACGCCGCTACGCGGTCTTCGCCGAAGGCCGCTTCGAGAGCGCCAAGACCGCCCACGGTCTCCTGCGCTACGGCCGGGACGAGGTCGCCTGCGTAATAGACTCTACGCTCGCCGGACGAAAGGTGCTCGAAGTCGCGCCCGACCTGCGGCGTGACGCCCCCATCGTCGGCACACTCGAGGAGGCGCTCGCGTATTCTCCAACCTCCCTGCTCGTCGGTATAGCGCCCCCTGGTGGCCGGCTGCCGGAGGAGTGGCGGAGATCCATCGCGGAAGCGGCCGAAGCGAGGTTGGAGATCGTCAGCGGCCTGCACCAGCGCCTCGCGCCGGAGTTTCCGGAGGCGCGGGTCTGGGACGTGCGCGAGCCACCGGAAGACGTGCCGCTCTTCTCCGGCGAGGGGTTCGCGGTAGGGCCGAAGGTCGCGCTCACCGTCGGGACCAGCAGCGCCATCGGCAAGATGACCGCGACGCTGGAGATAGAGCGGGCCGCGAGGGAGAGGAGCGTATCCACCGCATTCGCGGCGACGGGGCAGACGGGGATCGTGATCTCCGGTTGGGGCATCTGCGTTGACGCCGTCGTCTCCGACTTCATAGCCGGTGCTGCTGAACAGCTCGTCCTGGAAGCGGCGAAGGCGGAGCCAGACCTCATACTGGTCGAGGGACAGGGTTCTCTCGGCCATCCGGCATACTCCGGGGTGACGCTCGGGCTATTGCACGGCTCGTGCGCCGATTGCCTCATCCTCTGCGCCGACGCTTCGGATGAAGAGATAATGGCCGGCGTCCCGCGTCCGGCGGTGCCTCGTGCCGCCCGTCTCTACGAAGAGGTTGCGGCCCTCGTCAAGCCCGCTCCAGTGGTCGCCGTCAGCGTCAACACGCGGGGCCTCGACGATCACGAGGCGAAAGACCTGGTCGCCAGGGTATCCGATGAGACCGGGCTGCCGGCCGCAGACCCGATACGTGGATCAGCCGCCCCGATACTTGACGCCGTGCTCCGAACCCCAAAGACCAGCGCGACGAGGCGGTAGAGACTACAACAGGTGCGGCTTTCGAGCGATGTAACGCGGATTTTACACGCCCAAGCATTCCGTTATGTTAATATATCACCGTGGCAAGCTGCCTGACCTTGAACGCCAGCTACGAGCCCGTGGCCCTGGTCCCGGCCAAGAGGGCTATCGTCCTCGTCGTCTCCGAGAAGGCCGAGATCGTGGAGGCCAACCTGGAACGCCGGTTCCGCTCAGAGAAGGCCGAGTATCCCTATCCGCTGGTGATACGCCTGATCAAATTCGTCGAGATACCTCGGCGGCTGAGGCGTCACGTGACGAACACCATCCTCTTCGCCCGCGACAACTACAAGTGCCAGTACTGCGGCAAGCACCGCGACGACCTGAACCGCCGCGAGTGCCTGACCCGCGACCACGTCAAGCCCATCTCGCGTGGCGGCGGCAACACCTGGGATAACGTGGTGACCGCCTGCACCAAGTGCAACGCGAGGAAGGGCAACCGCCTGCCGATGGAGTGCGGTATGTACCCCAAGAGCACGCCCAAGGAGCCACGCTACGTGGTCATGGTGTGGTACTCGCGGGGTCTCAACGCTGTCCAGCGCCGCTACGTCGAGCAGTTCTACGGCGAGCCGGCGGACCAGTTCGTCGGCTGATCCCGGACAGAGACAGGTAGCGTACCTACGACGGCTGTTTTTGATCGCTTGCTATAATCTCGGTTCGTCGTAGAGGTATGGACGGGGTTTTGGACTACAACGATTTCGCGCAGAAGGCGGAGCGGGTCGTGGACAACGTCGAGCGCGCCGTCTCCGGCAAGCGTGAGGACGTTTTCCAGGCCGTGGTAGCGCTGCTTGCCGGCGGCCATGTCCTCATAGAAGACGTGCCGGGCGTGGGGAAGACCTTGCTTGCCAAGTCACTCGCCCGCTCCATTCGGGCTGAGTTCCGCCGCATACAGTTCACCCCTGACCTCCTGCCAGCGGACGTGACGGGCCTCAACGTCTACAACCAGGGCGAGGGGAGCTTCGAGTTCTGGGCGGGGCCGGTCTTCGCCAACGTGGTTCTGGCCGATGAGATCAACCGGGCCAGCCCCAAGACCCAGAGCGCCTTGCTGGAGGCGATGGAGGAGAGCTCGGTGACGGTGGATGGCGAGACGCGCCATCTGCCGCAGCCCTTCGGGGTGGTCGCAACCCAGAATCCCATAGAGCACGAGGGCACCTACCCGCTACCGCACGCGGAACTGGACAGGTTCATGATCAAGATGGACCTCGGCTACCCTGACGAGGACGCGGAGATGGACCTCCTGAAGCTCAGTAGGGACCCCTCGGCGGACCTCTCGCCGGTCCTGGATCTGGAAGAATTTCTCCAGATGCGGCGCCTGGTCGAGGAGGTCCACGCGAGCGAGGCGGTGCTCCGGTACGTGGTCTCGGTGACCTCCGCGACGCGGGAGCATCCTGGCGTCTTTCTCGGGGCCTCGCCACGGGCGAGCCGGATGCTGCTCGCGGCCTCCAGGGCGCGGGCGGCGGCGAACGGCCGCTCGTACTGTATCCCCGACGACGTGAAGGCCCTCGCGCTCGCGGTGCTGGGACACAGGATCATTCCGTCCGCCGAGGCACGGCTCGTGGACCCTTCGGATACGGACGGCTTCGTCGGAGGCGCCGGAGCCGTAGCAGGGGGGATAGTGCGCGAAATCCTCTCCTCGGTCCCCGTCACCGAGGCGGTATAGCGCCCGTGCGCGGTGCTCTGCGGAGGGCGCTGCGCAATATGTTTGGTGGCAGGTTCGGCGTCCGGCCCACGGCCCGCGGGTGGCAGGTGCTGGCGGCCGGGGTGATCGTGCTGGTGGTGGCGCGTCTGATCGGGACGACCCAGTTTCACCTACTCGCCTACGCGCTGCTTCTACTCCCCGTCGCGGCGTTCTTGCTCGGTCTCCTCTCGTCGCGGGGCCTGGGGTTCTCCCGCGCCCTGCCGAATGCCCGCTTGACCACGGGGAGCGCGGCCCGAATCGACCTCCGCGTCTCCAACGGCTCGCGCTCCGGCATCCCCGCAGCGGAGGTCGTGGACCGGCTTCCCGAGGAGCGGAGCTACACGCTCCCGGCCCTCGCAGGGGGCGGAAGCGCGGTGATAGAGGCCCCCGTCGCCTTCGTCCGCCGCGGTGTCTACGAGCTCGGCCCGGCGGAGGTTCGCACGAAGGACCCGTTCGGCCTCCTGCGGTTCGTCCGCAGGTTCGGCGAACGCACGGAGGTCGTCGTATATCCCAGAGTCCACGACCTGACGGGCTTCTCTCTGGGGACGGGCAACGTCGAGGCAGGATCCCGGGGCTCGGTCGGGCAGCGCGGGGACGAGTTCGCCGGCCTGCGAGAATATCGCCGGGGCGATGACCGGCGCCACATCCATTGGAAGAGCGTCGCCCGCACCGGGGAGCTGTTCGTCAAGGAGTTCGCCCTGCACGCCCCCCAGCGCTACACGGTGGCGCTGGATCTGCGCCGCAGGGGATTGCGGGTGCCCGAGCAGGAGGTCGAGGACGCCGTGTCGGCCGCCGCCTCCGTGCTCGCCCATCTCTACGAGGAGCGCCTGCCGTCGCGGCTCTCGTGCTCGGATCGGGCCGGCAGCGCCACGGAGTTCGGCACCGACGAGGATTCCCACTGGCGGGCCATGCGGCTGCTGGCGACGGCGCGGGCCGACGGCGACGAGGAGCCCGGCGCCCTCCTCGAAGAGCGCGAGGGGCTTGGGGAGGGCGTGATCCTGATCCTGCGTTCCCCCGACGAGGGTCTGCCGGAGGGCGTGCGCCGGCTGCGCCGGGCCGGCCTCTCCGTCGTCGTCGTGGCGCTCGCCACCCACGCGTACCGGGAGGCGTTCGGGGGTGGCGGGGGCCGGGACCGCGAGGCCGAGTTCCTGCGGGACGTGGCCCGGTTGGAGGCGGCCGGGGCGGCGGTGCGCGTGCTGCGCCACCCGGCGGGCGTGGCCGGTCTCGCTGGCGCCCGAAGCAAGGCCGAAACGAGCCCCGGCGCGCAGGACGAGCGCCGGCAACGAGGGGCCGTGCGTTGAATGCTCCGTCGGTCAGGGTCTCGTTGTACGTGGCGGTGCTGGCTGCGGGCGGAGCTTTCGGTCTCCTTTTTACCGGCGACTCGTTCGGCGGGTTCGCCATCTCGGACGTGCCGGCGGACCGGATGGGCGCCTTTTTTACGATGTTGGGGGCGGCGTTGGTGGCGCTGCTCGTGGGGTCATCAGGCCGCTACCGCTTCGTGCTGATCCTGCCCTCGACGGCAGCGTACACGCTGCTGGTAGTCTATGGGTGGCCACCGCTCTTCAGCCTCCGAGGCTGGCGCGAGTTGTTCTGGGAGATCGGGACCGACGTCTACGATGCCGCGGGCATCATGTACATGGACCCGGTCCCCTACGATCTGGCGCCGGGTCTCTTCGTCGTGTTGATCCCGGTGGTCATGATCGTGGCGGCCTTCGCCACCTCGGCCACCCTCTACGAGGAGAGCCCGGTCGTCTCGGTCGCCGTCCTCGGCCTGACGATCGGCGTCCTCTCCACCGTCGGCTTCGAGGTCGGGACCGGCCCGTACTTCGCCCTCTTCCTCGTCTCGGCCGTGGCCCTGCTGCTCGCCGCGGGCTCCTCTGGCGCCTTTCCGCGCACGGGCGTAATGGCGGGGGCGTTCGTGGTGGCGCTCGTGCTCGTGCTCCCGAGGGCTCCCCTCTCGGATGCGACGGTCAGCGGAGGGCTCATAGACTGGACCCGTATCGGGACCGGGGGGACCAGCCAGCTCGACGTGCAGGCCGACGTGGGGGACTACCTGACGTCGGGCCGGGACGCGGAGCTCCTGCGAATAAGGAGCGAAGAGCCCCTGCGGTGGCGCGCGGGAACCCTCGACTATTTCGACGGCTTCCAGTGGCGCGATACCACGGAGCCGAAGCAGGGATACGGCGAGGAGGTGAATCCCATGGTGGAGGCCAACGTCGTGCGCCAGGACGTCGAAGTCCTGGACGCCCAGACGGACCGCATCTTCGGGGGTTACAGGATCGTCAATACCTCCCTGGATAACGCCGAGGAGAACACCGACGGCTCGTGGTCCATAGACGGGTATTTCGATGAGGGCAGTTCCTACTGGCTCCTCTCGGAGGTGCCGCAGCCAACGAAAGCTCAACTCCGGAATGCCGGCTCGGATTACCCGGCTTCCGTACGGGAGAAGTACCTCCAGCTCCCGAGCACTACGCCATCCGTAGTCGCGGAGAGGGCGCGCGAGGTAGAACGCCGCTACGACCCGGCCACGCCCTACGACCGGGCCAGGGCCATCGAGCGTTACCTGCGCTACGACGGAGGCTTCGTCTACAATCTCGACGTCAGCTACCGCCGGGCTGATACGGCGGTGGAAGAATTCCTCAGCGAAGACGGCAAGCAGGGTTTCTGCACCCAGTTCGCCACCTCGATGGCGCTGATCGCCAGGGAGATGGACCTGCCCTCGCGGGTGGTCTACGGGGCCACGCAGGGCGAAGAGGTCGAACCCGACGAGTACGTGGTCACCGGGCACAACATGCACACGTGGGTCGAGATCTACTTCCCCGGCGTCGGATGGTACCCGATGGACCCGACGCCGGGCTTCTCCATGCCGACGACCATGGAACGGAACGCCCCCGCGCCCCAGGTCTCCGCCGCAACGGGGGAGTTCGGCCGCGAGCAGATAACTCAGCGACTGCGGAGGCAGGCGGAACAGCAGCAACAGACCCCCGAGAAGCGCCGGAATACCCCGAACACCGAGAGAAACCCTGCAGAATCCGCCGTCCAGATATCAGTGTGGCCGTTCGTGGTGCTCGCCACCGCGCTGCTCGTGGCCGCAGTGCCGCTCACGAAGCGGGCGCTCCTGGCCCGGGGCCGTCCCGAGGACATGTACAGAGACCTCGTGGCGCGATTGCGGGACGTGCTGCCGCCCGGACGGGCCGTCCTCGCCAACTCCCCGGCGCTCACCCCGACGGAGCGGGTGCTGCTCCTCGCGGGGGCTGCGGGCGTGGAAGAAGAACCCTTCGCCGAGTTTGCCCGCGTGTACTCGGATCACCTCTACTCCGCCGGTCCCAGTCTCGGCGGCGCCCGTAACATCTCGGCCGCACACCGGGAGGCCGTGGAGGCGTTCCAGAGGATGTCCCTATGGCGGCGGGCGCTCGGAGCGGTGAATCCGTCGTCGCTCCTGATGCGGGCGAGACGGAGCCTGGCGGTGGCGAGGACGCGGGCCGGTAAGTCGTTGCGGAGGCTACGAGAGAAGCTGCATGACGGGCTCCGACGTTGAACTGCGGGCGGAGCGGTGTAATAATTCCTGGCATAAGCAAGCCAACAGCAACAGCATTCCCCGGGAGGTGCTGATGGATCAGAAGCAGGCGACGACCATACTCTCCATTACCGACAACGCCGCGGAGAAGGTCAGGACGCTCATGGAGCAGGAGGGCGAAGAGGATCTGGCCTTGAGGATCGGGGTTCGCCCTGGCGGCTGCTCCGGTTTCCAGTACTCCATATACTTTGACGATGAGATCGCCGACGACGACGAGACCTTCGAGGCCAAGGGAGTCAAGATCGCCATAGACGCCATGAGCGTCCCTTACATCATGGGCTCCGAGTTCGACTACGTGGACGGCCTCATGGGCGCCGGCTTCGCCGTCAACAACCCCAACGTTCAGGGCGGCTGCGGCTGCGGCAGCTCCTTCACCTGCTAGAGCCGGAGTAAAGCGTTATCGAGAGGCCCGGAGCTTCGCGCTCCGGGCCTTCTCTTTGCGACGTGAGAGAAGAAGCGTGGAGATAGACCGGATAGACCACATCGTGTTGACGGTCTCGGATGTGGAAGAGACCATCCGTTTCTACACGGAGGTGCTCGGGATGCGGGCGGTGACGTTCGGGGACGGCCGCCGGGCGCTAGCCTTCGGCGGGCAGAAGATCAACCTCCATCAGGCGGGCAGCGAGTTCGAACCGAAGGCGGCGCACCCAACACCAGGCTCGGCCGACTTCTGTCTTGTAACCAGGAAGCCGCTCGGGGAGATCATGGAGCATCTCGTCGGACGCAACGTCGAGGTTCTTCAAGGACCGGTGGAGAGGACAGGGGCGCTCGGGGTGATGGAGTCCGTCTACATCCGCGACCCGGATGGGAATCTCGTCGAGCTCTCCTGCTATCCGCATGGCGGCGAAGATATGTAACCTCTGCCGGACGAAGATGTGTATTTCGGCAGATGTGAAGGGGTTGTAATCCCCTATATTCTCTTCTGGAATGGCTGTGCGGACGAACCGGAAGGATCATAGATCGGCGCGAAAAAGAAAAGGAACCGGGGGCGCAACCTCCGTCCAGACTCTATGCCGGGGCTCGCACCGGGCATCCTGGTCGCTCACGGTGTACGCAAGGTTTACCGGGCGGGGACGCTCGAAGCGCAGGAGATGAGCAACACCATCTTCCAGTCCAAGTGGACCGGCGAGCAGGCCAGTGGCGCGCCTGCGGGCCAGACGAACTTCACCTTCGACGTGAATATCGAGGGAGGGGCCCTGGAGTTCAACGACTTCGACGTGTACGCGGAGGCTGGGGGTGCCGATAGGGCCATCGTGCGGGAGTTCCCGGTAAACGTCACCGACGGCAAGGCGACCATCGAGTTCATCACGGTCAAGGAGAACGCCAAAGTCTCCGCCATTGAGATCCTGCCGGCAGCCAACTCCGCGCCATGACCATGGATAAGATCACCCCCAGCGTTGCGGCTCCACGGGAGAGCCTCGTCACCAACTCGACGGGCACCGATATGGTGGCCGCCGAGCTCGCGTGGCCGGCGACCGAAGGTAGCACCGGTAAAGATACCGGCGTAGCCCGCTACCAGCTCCAGAGCGGCACCGATGGCGTCTGGCGCAAACAAGCGAACAAGAACCCAAAGACGACCGGGTGGGTCTGGATGGGTTGGTCGTCCTGCGCTAGCCTGGGGAAAGGACACTCTACCGAGGCACCTCTTCCCTTTCGGTCCTTGTGGAAAGAGGGTGTCCCGAATGTGTGAGCCGGTGGTCGCTGTTCTGGGCGGGAACAGGATAATTGGAGGTATTCTGGAGACGTCGCTCCAGATGGCCGGCTACGACGCCAGGTTTCTAGCAGGCACCGAGTCGGGAGAGTTGGGCGATTTGCTTTCGGATGTCCGGCTGGTGATCCTACCCCCGCTACTCGGCACCGAGCGCCGGGAAGCTTACCTGGAGGGCATCGCCGCCACCCCGGCCGCGGCCGTTCCGCTGCTGGAACTGGTGAGAGACGGAGAAGAGCCGAAATCTCTGGCGGGCAACTTCGTACCATGGCCCTGCTCGCTAGAAGTCCTGGAACGCGAGGTGAAGGCCGCCATCCCGCGGTGCGAATCCGGTTAGTCTGGAGCATCGATCCTTTGCCAGAGCGTGTACGAAACCGCACGGGAATCCGTGGCGTGTTCACAGGGTGCTTGATGCGGTGTGATCTAATATCATTGTCTGGCGGGTGTCGTGTAGATCTTGTAGCCCTGTTCGTCAGGGCGAGATGGCGGCGAGGGAATTCGAAGATGTTCCCGAGGTATCCGACTTGTTAGTGCGGAAGCGTTCCCGGGCGGCGCGCTATGGCGTCGCGATGGCCGCCGTTGGGGCAGCGCTGCTGGTAGAGTTATTGCTGCTGGCACCCCTGGTCGGGGACCAGGATCCCTTTGCTCCCTTCGTCCTGCTCTCCATCGCCGTGATGGCGGGCGCCCTGTTCGGCGGGCTGGGACCGGGTTTGCTGTCCACCGTTCTTGGGGCCCTGGTGGGCGACTATTTCTTCGTGCTGCCGCAAGGCTCTTTCACGCCGGACAATTTCGGGGAGGGTTCGCGCCTGCTCTTGTTCGTCGCCGAGGGAATTTTGATCTCCGTCCTTGCCGGGGCGATACACCGGAAAAACCAGCAGGCCGGGGCAGCTCTCGAAGCCCTGCGCCTGAGCGAGCAGCGTTCCCGCCTTCTGGCGGAAGAAGCCAGAGATTACGCTGCCTTTACGCTCGATGTAGACGGAACGGTGACCGCCTGGAACGCAAGGCAGTTCGGGGGCTACGGGGAGGGATTGATCGGGGAGCGCTTCTCCCTGTTCTACGCCGCCGAAGACGTGGAGCGCGGTCTCCCGGAAGAGGAGTTGCGCGCCGCCACAGAGAACGTGCGCCACGAAGGGGAGGGTTGGCGAGTACGCGAGGATGGCTCGAGGTTCTGGGCCAGCGTGGCGATCACCGCCCTAAAGGACGAAGCGGGAAACCCGAGCGGCTTCTCCGTTGCGATGCGCGACGCGACGGAGCGCAAGCGCATCGAGGAAGGACTGCGCATACGAGAACTGGCTATAGCCGCAAGCTCCAACGGCGTCGTCGCTACCGATCCCACCAGGCCCGACAACCCCATAACCTACGCCAACCCCGCCTTCGAGCGGATGACCGGCTACTCCGCCGAAGAGATCGTCGGCCGCAACTGCCGCTTCCTACAGGGCGAGGACCGTGATCAGCCGGCCGTCCGGGAGTTGAGCGAGGCCATCCGAGAGGGACGCTACCTGACGGTGATCTTGAGGAACTACAAGAAGGACGGCACTCCCTTCTGGAACGAGCTTTCCATCTCGCCGGTCTACGACGAAGAGGGAGGGCTCACCCGCTACGTCGGCGTGCAGAACGACGTGACCGAACGCATACGGATCGAGGAGGATCTGCGACGGAGCGAGGAGCGCTACCGGAGCTTCGTGGAGCATAGCGAGGAGGGTATCTGGCGTCTGGAGCTGGAGCATCCGCTCCCGACGGGATTGCCGGAGGACGAGCAGATCGAACACCTCTACCGCCACGGCCGGCTGGCCGAGTGCAACAGGGCGATGGCCCGGATGTACGGCTTCGAACGGGCGAACGGGTTGATCGGAGCGTCGCTAGAGACGCTACTGCCCCGCTCGGTGCCGGAGAACGTGGAGCACCTTCGGGCTTTTATCGGCTCCGGATACCGGCTGGACGGGCACCGGTCGCTCGGCATAGACGGCCGGGGTGAGACCCAGCGCTTTCTGGACAACCTGACCGGCGTCGTCGAAAACGGACTGCTGGCGCAAGCCTGGGGTATCCGGCGCGATGACACCGAGCGTGAGCGGGCCGAAGACGCCTTGAGGAAGAGCGAGGAACGCTACCGTAGCACGGTGGAGCAGGCCGTGGAGGGCATCTTCATGGTCGACTCCGAGAGCCTGCGCGTCCTGATGACCAACGCCGCTTTTCGGAGGCTCCTCGGCTACGACGAGGAGGAGATCTCGCGCATGAAGTTGCCGGACTTCGTCGCCCATGATCGGGAGAGCATAGACGCCCGCGTGCGCCGGACGCTCGAAGAGGGGATCTACTCCATCGGCGAGCGCCGCTACCGCCGCAAAGACGGGACGCTGGTGGACGTGGAGGTCAGCGCGAGCGCCGTTTCCTACGCCGGACGCACCGCGCTGTGCTGCGTGGCCCACGACGTTACCGGACGCCGGCAGAGGGAGGAGGCCCTCAGGGAGAGCGAGGAGCGGTTCAGGGCCGCCTTCGAGCAGGCCGCCGTCGGCATGGCCCACGTCAGCCTCCTCAGCCGCTGGCTCAAGGTCAACGACCGGCTGTGCGAAATCCTCGGCTATACGGAGGAAGAGCTCCTCCAGCTCGGCTTCCAGGAGATCGTCCACCCTGATGACCTGGACGCTGACTACGAGCAATTCACCCGGACGCTCTCCGACAAGCTTTGGACCTACTCGGCGGAGAAACGCTACATACGCAAGGACGGGCGTGAGATCTGGGTAAACCAGACGCTCTCTGTGGTGCGCGAACCGTCGGGACTCCCCGGCTACTTCGTGTGCGTGGTGGAAGACATCACAGACCGCAAGCAGGCCGCTGAAGCGCTGAGGGAGAGCGAGAACAGGTTCCGGATGCTTGTCCAGAATGCCTCGGACATAACCATGATCCTCGAGTCGGACGGCATCATACGCTACGAGAGCCCGACCGTTGAGAGGGTTCTCGGGTACACACCGGAGAGGAGGATAGGCACCAACATTCTCGACTACGTGCATCCCGACGACGCCGAGCGCGCGTCGAGCGTGATCCACGAAAACTACGACGAGGGTGGGGGCAGGCCGATCGTGGAGTTCAGGTGCCGGCACGAGGATGGTTCGTGGCGATACCTCGAAGCCGTCAGCAACAACATGCTCGACGAGCCGGCGATGGCGGGGATCGTAGTCAACTCCAGGGACGTGACCGACCGCCGGCAGGCCAGGGACGCTTTGCGGCGCAGCGTGGACGCTCTGCTCGCCCTCTACGAGGCCGGCCAGGTCCTGGGGTCCACCCTGGAACCGGAGGAGATAGGCACGCGGCTCTTGAGAATCATGCAGCGCGTCTCCAACCTCGACGCGGCGGTCATCAGCCTGCTGGACGACGAGCAGAACCTGCGTGTGTGGCATACCATTGGACCCGAAAGCCTGTGGCGCTGGGCCCGAGAATCCCGGGAAGCCGAGACCACGCGAGACGCCGTGCTGCAAACGGGATATCCCCGAGATTTCCGGCTCGAAACCTCGAACTCCGCCGATCGCCGCCGTATGGCGGGGTTGTGCCTGACCCTCGTGGTAAGGGACCGCACCGTGGGCTTGCTGGAAGCGTACGGCCCTAGGACGTTGCTCAACAAGAATAACCTGGAAATCCTCAGCAGCCTCTCCATCCAGGCGGCGAGCGCCCTGGAGAACGCCCGACTCTACGGAGAACTGGCCGAGCGCGAGAGGCAGCTCAAGGACTTGGTGGGCCGGCTGATAACAGCGCAGGAGGAAGAGCGGCGCCACGTTGCCTACGAGGTACACGACGGCCTGACCCAGATCGCGGTCGCCGCCTACCAGCACCTGCAGGCGTTCGCCGCGGAGCATCCTTCCGACTCTTCCGGGGACAGCGGGATGTTGGATCGGAGCCTCGAACTTATCCGGCAGACCGTGCAGGAGGCCCGGCACGTGATCGCGGACCTGCGTCCGACCGCCCTGGACGACTTCGGGCTGGCAACTGCCGTTCGTCTGCAGGTCGAGGCGCTGCGGAAGGAGGACTGGCGCATCGAATACCGGAGCGACCTCGAAGGCGAACGCCTGCCGCTGGAGATAGAGACCGCACTCTACCGGGTCACGCAGGAGGCGCTGACGAACGTCCGCAAGCATGCCCAGACGACCAGGGTCGATATCGAGTTGGAACGCCTGGACGACGCGATACGCCTGCAAGTCCGGGATCAGGGTAAAGGCTTCGACTCGACCGCTTCATTCGACGGCGGACCCGGCGAGCGGGTCGGGCTTTCGAGCATGCGCGAACGCATCGAACTGGTAGGTGGTATCCTGCAGATTCAGAGCAAAGAAGGTGTAGGGAGTTCCGTGACGGCCAGCGTTCCGCTGCCGGAGCCAGCGAAGGGGTTGCAAGAGATGGCAAGGAATTCCTGATCCGTGTCAGGCCGTCCGACGTGGGAAACGATATGAGTGATCAAACCCTTGCGGAGAACCTTGTGGAGAACGCCCCCGGCCCGGCGAAGATCGTCCTGACCGACGATCACGATCTCGTGAGGGCTGGCCTGAAAGCCATGCTCTCGGGCGTGGAAGGCATCCAGATAGTTGGTGAGGCGTCGAACGGCCGCGAGGCCGTGGAGGTCTGCGGCCGCCTGCAGCCCGACCTCATGCTGATGGACGTGCGCATGCCGGAGATGGATGGCCTGGCGGCGACCCGCGAGGTCAAGCGCCGGTGGCCCCGTGTCGGCGTGCTGATCCTGACGGTGCACGAAAATCAGGATTACCTGCTGGAGGCGCTGAAGGCCGGCGCCGCCGGCTACGTGCTCAAGGACGCTCCCCGGACCCAGTTGGTCGACTCCGTGCGGAGCGTGCTGAGCGGAGAACCTGCTCTGGACCAGAAGCTCACCGTCCAACTGCTACAGCGGCTCGCCGCCGATCTTCCAGCCTCCGCGAAGGAGGACCCCGGACCGCAGCCCGCAGACTCTACCGAGACGCTTACGCCCCGCGAGACGGAAGTGCTGCAACTCCTGGCCCGGGGTCTCTCCAACCAGGAGGTCTCCCGGGAGCTGGTAGTCAGCGTGGGCACCGCGAAGAACCACGTCCAGCACATCATCTCCAAGCTCAGCGTCTCCGACCGGACGCAAGCCGTGGTCCGGGGCCTGGAGATGGGGATAATCTCTCTCCCCACGCTGTAGAGGTTCGCGCGTTTCTCCGGCCCTGCTCTCGCCTCAACATCCCGTTCGCTATATCTTCTCGCCGTCCACCTTTACCTCCACTTTTTTGCTGTCGAAGCAGAGGTGGTCTTTGACCTTCTCTGCCTCCGGGAGAGGTTCCGGGTAGAGCCATGCCGCGTCCTCAATGGACGTGCCGTTCACCAGTGCCGAGTGGTAGGAGGCCACGCCCTTGTAGGGGCAGATGGTCTCGGTGTCGCTCGGGAGGAGAAGGTCCGTGCGGACATCCTCGGGCGGCAGATAGTGGCGTGGCGGCAGGCCGGTCTCGAAGAGTATCTTGGGGCGATCCGACGCCGCCAGCACCTCGCCATCCAGCGTGACCCGGACTTGCCTGGAAGACTCGAGCACGTCCACCCGGTGGTACGGGTCGTGGGGATGCCCGATGACCTCCTCGTCCTCCTCCATCCAACGCTCCATCTTCCTCCAGTAGAACGCCGCGTAGCCCTTAAGCGCTGAGAAAGACTCCAGCGGCTCCGGGTAATACCAGACGACGTTCTCCGCGCCCCGGCCCCCGGCCCGCACGGAGTAGTAGGAGGCGTCGCCCTTGAAAGGACAGTGGGTGGTGTGGTCGCTCTCCTCCAAAAGGTCGCGTCGAATGTCCTCCATCGGGAAGTAGTAGACTGGCAGGTGTCCCGTCTCGTGCAGCAGCTTTACCCTCCGGCTGTCCACCACGGTTTCGCCCCCGAAAATGGTCCTCACCCGTTTAGGAGAATCCTCGAAGTACAGGGTGTGGGCCTTGAGTACGCCCGTGTCGAAGTTGAATTCGCCTTCGCTCTTCGGGCCGAACGGACCGGTGCCTAGCGCCAATGCCAACTTGCTCCCTCCTCTTGTTTAGGGATTTTCTAAGAGAGGTCATCCCTCTCTGAGCTATCTTCCCGCTTATCCTCCGTGCTACGTTCGCGTTCGCCTTCCCCGGTCCGGCGCGGCAGGTATATCAGGAAGAACCACAGCAGGATCACGATCACCCCGACGGCTGCAACCGCCCCGAACTGCCAGACTTCCGCGCTCATCGCACACCACTTCCTTTCAGTCGGTGGAGCGCCAGCATGACCGCCGCTACCCCGCTGGAACTGACGATCTTACCGGAGAAGACCAGTCCGGTAAGATCCCCGAGAGGGACCGTCACCACTTCGACCCGCTCGTGCTCGTCGAGGTCCGGCGAGGTGGTCTTCTCCACGCCGCGGACGAGGAAGAGATAGGCCCAGTTGTCCTTCAGGCTCGGCGAGGAGGCCAGGGCCGTCAGGGGCTCCCATTCTCCGCCCCCGAAGCCAGTTTCTTCAAAAAGCTCCCGTCGGGCCGCCTCCTCCGGATCTTCGTCCCGCTCCACGAGCCCGGCAGGCAGGCCGAGTTCCATCCGCCCCAGGGGCGGACGGTACTGGCGCACCAGGATCACATCGCCCGACGCCGTGAGCGGAAAGATGATCGCGGCATCCGGGCGTTCGAGGATGTAGTAAGGGTCCTTGACGGCACCGTCGGGGAGACGGTATCCGTCGGAGCGGAGGACGAAGTAAGGCGTCTCCATGAGCTTTTCCGAGGAGATTCTCTCCCAGATACCGTTCTCAGCCAACCCCGGCCTCGTCGTTGGTATCGGCGGGGGCGCCGCCTGAAAGGATCTCCGGCAGGTCGCGGGTGAAGGCGCTGCGGGCCATGACTTTGTCACAGCCGGCCTCTCTCGCCGCGACCGCGAGGTCCTTCTGGACGTGCGAGAGGAAGCCGACCGTCGGTACGTTCTTCCCATCTACCTCCCGCAGGAGTGCCAGCGGATCGAAGCGGGACGAGTTGAGGTCGAGGACGAGCAGGTCGGGCGGGGACTCCCGGATCGCCGCGAGCAGCTTCTCCGGGCTGCGGGGGAACTTCGCCTCGACGCCGAGTTGGGAAGCGGTCTCGGATATTTTGCTCTTGAAGAGCAAGTCTTCCATGGCTGCCAGAACTCTTCGCGCCACAGTGTCCTCCAGTACCTTGGGGGTATAGCTGACACATTCTAAACCCGCGTTGCGCGGTATCCTATGCGGATGAATAAACGATTCGCCGGATTGGTCGCCGGGCTGCGGCACACCCAGGATACGCTCTCCAACTTTACGCCGTTTCTGTCGCCGCGCTGGCGGGGCCTCCTGCTGGCGCTCGCCGTGCTGCTCGTGGAGACGGCAACGAGCCTGGCCCAGCCCTGGCCGTTGGCTCTGACCATAGACTACATACTCGGCGACCACAAAGAGTTGCCTGAGTGGGTGCCCGACCTCATGGCTGACAAGGCCATTCTGCTCGCTGGAATAGCGTTCCTGATCGTCGTGATCTTCACCCTCACCCGAACCGTCGCGTCGTACCGGCGCTTCCTCCTGCAGAAGCTCGGGCAGCAGACCGTCTTCGACATGCGCGAGGCGCTCTACTCGAAGGTCCACGCCCTCGGCCTCGACTACCACGGCGGGAAGCGCACTGGTGACACGATAACCCGCGTCACCAGCGACGTGAAGGAGGTCAGAACGCTGCTGGTCGACTCCGTGGTCGAGGTGTTTTCGTCAACCCTGATCCTGATCGGCATGCTCGTCGTGATGATCTGGCTGAACTGGCAGCTCACCCTGCTCGCGCTGCTCACCGTTCCGTTCCTGTTCATAGCGGTGCGGCGCTACCGGCGGTCCCTGATCGAGCGCATGCGCGTCGTCCGCGCCCGCGAAGGCGCTATCGCCTCCGTGGTGCAGGAGGCCATAACCGGCATCCGGGCGGTGAAGATCTTCGGCCGCGAGGAAGACGAGATGGACCGCTTTCGCCACGAGAGCCGCGAGTCGCTCGATGCCAGCGTTGACTCCTCCCTGATCGAAGCGAAGTTCAGCACCGTCCTCGGGGTGGTCGGCGGCCTCGGCACCGCGCTCGTCACATACTTCGGGGCGCGGCAGGTCATCTCCGGTGCGCTCTCAGTCGGCGACCTGACGGTGTTCGTGGCTTACCTGAGCCTGTTCCTCTCGCCTCTGTGGGCTTTGTCCCGGCAGGCGAACCAGATCGGCAAGTCACTCGTTTCGGGAGAGCGCATCATCGAGCTGCTGAACGCCGAGCCTTCGGTGAAGGAGTCCCCTGATGCGCGTCCCGCCCCCCGGTTCGCCGGAAGGGTGACGTTCGAGGACGTGAGCTTCGCCTACGACGGCGAGGCCGGGGACGTGCTGCGAGATGTGGGCTTCGACGTGGAGCCTGGGAGCCGGGTCGCCCTCGTCGGCGTCAGCGGCGCCGGGAAGACCACTATCACCAGCCTGATCGCACGCCTCTACGACCCGCGCGAGGGCCGTGTCCTGATGGACGGTGAGGACATGAGGGACTTCACCCTCAAATCACTGCGGGATTCGGTGACTTTCGTGCCGCAGGAGCCGATGCTGTTCCGGGCTACGGTGGCCGAGAACATCTCCTACGGGCGACCAGACGCGACGCGCGGGGAGATCGAACACGCGGCGGAGCTTGCGGGTGCGGACGGGTTCATCCGGAGCTTGCCCGGAGGCTACGACGAGTTGCTCTCCGAGCGGGGCGAGAGCCTGAGCGGCGGCCAGCGGCAGAGGATTTCCATAGCCAGGGCGATGCTCAGGGAGAGCCCGATCCTGATACTGGACGAACCCCAGTCCGGCCTTGACGCCGAGGTGGCGGGCGCGGTGGAGGAGAGCTGGCGGGTTCTGACCGAGGGCCGCACCACATTCGTCATCGCCCACGAGTTGAGGCTGGTCAGGGACGTTGACAGCATCCTCGTGTTGGATGACGGACGGGTCGCTGAGAGCGGGACGCATGAGGAGTTGATCTCGGCGGGCGGCCTGTACGCAAGGCTCCACGATTTGCAGGCCCAGGATCCGGTACGCCCATGAAAGGAAAGCCATGCGCGAGTTGCTGATACTCTGCATCGTGATGACCGCCATGGTCGTCGCCATCTACGTGTTCTTCGCGCAGTAGCACCGGCGTACCTCCGGGGTGGCCGCGGTTAGAATGGCGGCATGGGACACACGGTCGGAGACGTCGCACATTGGATCCAGGAGGTCATCCACTCCTTCGGATACCTGGGCCTGGTGGTACTGGTCGCGCTCTCTAACCTTTTCCTGCCAGTCTATACGGAGGTGGTCCTGCCCTTCGCGGGCTTCCTGGTCGGGCGGGGACGGTTCTCCTTTCCGCTGGTACTGCTGGCCGCGACGACGGGCTCGGTTGCGGCGTCTCTGCTGCTGTACTACGTGGGGCTCAAGGTGGGAGAGCATCGTCTGAGACGGCTCGTGAAGCGGGTCGAGCGGTTCAAGATCGTCACGGTGTCGGACCTCGACCGGGCGGGGAAGTTCTTCGAGCGTCACGGCGGGAAGGCCGTACTGATCGGTCAGATCATGCCGAACGTGGGGGCCCTGATCTCGGTTCCCGCAGGTATGAAGAGGATGCCGGTCTTCGGACGTTTTCTCGGGTTCACCGTGCTCGGCGGCGCGCTGTGGAACGGGGTGTTCATCGCGCTGGGATGGGCACTCGGCGCCAGGTGGGAGCTGGTGGAGGAGTACATGCCGATCGTGGAGTGGACGGCCCCAATCCTCATCCTGGCGGGTGTGATCTTCCTGATATGGCGCCGCTGGAACACACGCGGCTGACGAACAGCTCTTCAGACTCTTCCGCGCCTGTGTAATCCTGTATCGGACGGGTATACGTCAACATACGAGGGGAAAGGAACCAGCTTGGCGAAGAAGAGTAAGAACCCGGCGGAGACAGAGCATTCGGCTAACGGTCTTACCTATCCCGACTACCGCGTCCCGCCTGGGGTGGGTGTGGATCTGTCATCCGTGGATGCGGGCCAATCCGAGGGGTACACCAGAAAGAAGGATGTGCTCGGGGAGCTGGAGACGCAGCGGAGGCGTATCCAGGACTTGCAGGGCAAGCTGTACGCAGAGAACAAACAGGGGCTTCTGATCGTGTTGCAGGCGATGGACACCGGCGGGAAGGACGGCACGATCAAGCACGTCTTCAGCGGCGTGAATCCGCAGGGATGTAGGGTCTCGTCGTTCAAGGCCCCGAACCCCGAGGAGCGAAACCACGATTTCCTGTGGCGCTACCACAAGAGCACGCCCGCCGTCGGACGCATCGGCATCTTCAACCGTTCCCACTACGAGGACGTGCTCGTGGTGCGCGTGAAGAACCTCGTGCCGGAGGAGGTCTGGCGACCGCGCTTCGAGCTGATCAACAACTTCGAGTACAACCTGACCCGGAGCAACATCTCGGTGATCAAGTTCTACCTCCACATATCCAAAGATGAGCAGAAGCGACGCTTGGAGAGCCGCCTCGCCGACCCGGAGAAGCGGTGGAAGTTCTCCTCGAACGACATCAAGGAGCGTGCCTACTGGGACGCCTACCAGGAGGCTTTCGAGGAGACCATCGGCGAGACCTCGACGGAGTACGCACCCTGGTACGTCGTCCCGGCAAACAAGAAGTGGTACCGTAACCTCGTCATCGCCCGCGCCATAGCCGACACCCTGGAAGAGATAGACCCGAAGTTCCCGCCCGCCGAAGAAGGGCTGGAGAACGCCACCATCCCGGACTGATCCATGCTATAATGGGCAGTACGAAGTAGCCGGGGTTCGCTAGTCCACTTTCCCCGCGCTCTCTTCGGAATGCGGGCCTTCGCTGATGACGACGCGGGCCACGCGGGGGCCGTCTGTCTCATCGATGCGCAGGGTGTGGCCGTCGAGGGATACCTCGTCGCCTGTTTCGGGGGCGCGGCCGAGCTGGCCGAGGACGAGGCCGCCGATGGTGTCGAAGTCCTCGCTCTGGAGGTCGGAACCGAGTGAGTCGTTCACGGCGCCTATCGGGACGCGCCCGTCCACGGAGTACGAGCCGTCGTCGAGGCGGTCCATGCCGGGTTCCTCCTCGTCGAACTCGTCCCGGATCTCACCGACGATCTCCTCCAGGATGTCCTCGATGGTGATGAGCCCCTCGAAAGAGCCCCACTCATCTATGACTATGGCCATCTGGATCTCCTGGCTCTGGAAATCCTCCAGAATGTTCTCGATGGCCCTGTTCTCAGGGACGATGAGCACCTCGCGCATGATGTCCTTGGCCGTGACGTTCGCCTCGATGCTCTTCTCCGTGTCCACGGCGCGCAGCGCGTCCTTCACGTGGACCGCCCCGATGATGCGATCCGTGGCATCTCCCTCGTGGATCGGATAGCGGGTGTACCGTCCAGCCGCCGCCACTGAAACGAGGTCCTCCAGCTTCGTCTCCGCCGATAGCGCGACCACGTCCGGCCTCGGGACCATGATCTCACGGGCTATCGTGTCTTCGAGGTTGAAGACGCCGGTGAGACGATGCTCGTCGTCCTCTTCCAGGACACCGTGCCGGGTGGATTGGGCTATAAGCTGGCGGATCTCCTCCTCCGTGTGTGTCTCGTCGCTCTCGGAGGCGGGCGGTACGCCCAGGGCGCCGGTGATGGCGTTGGCCGTCCCGTTGAATAGCATGGTCAGCGGATAGAGCACGTAGTAGGAGAAGCGCATGAACGGGGCGACGAAGAGCGAGGTCCCTTCGGCCTTCTGGATGGCGAATGTCTTGGGCGCCAACTCCCCGAAAACCACGTGCAGGAACGAAGCGATGAACAGGGCGATCGCTATTGCTATTGGGTGTACGAGGCCACCCGGCAGCCCCACAGCTTCGAGTAGAGGGTCTATGAGGTTCGCGATGGCCGGCTCCGCCAGCGCACCGATACCAAGAGAGCAGATCGTGATCCCGAGCTGGCACACCGCGAGGTACTGGTCGAGCTTATCTCGGGCGGCCTGGACCAGCCCGGCCGACGAGCGGCCCTCACGCGCGAGCTGGTCTATCTGGGTGGCCCGTATCCTGACGAACGCGAACTCCGCCGCGACGAACAGGCCATTTAAGGCGACCAGCAACAGGGCGACGAAGATCCTCAACGCGGGCAGACCAACGGCTGCTATATCCAGGGTGACTCCTCGGAAAGGGAATTATGGGCGCGTCCCCAGGCAGGAGACGCGCTGGTACTCGATGTCTCGCTCAAGTCCATGCGATAGCCTGAAAATATACCATCCGCCGCGCTATGGCAAACGGGAGGGGCACCTCAGCCGGTCGGCATTTCAACTGGCCATCATTTTGCCATCAGATCTCTGTCCAGACATGTTTGCGGTGCGGCTATTGACAGCGATACTTCGGACAAACCTTCCGTCTGACGCTATCGAGCAACGAACTAACTGCCACTTCTTGCTGACAAGCTGACCGGCTGACAAGCTGAATTGCTCTAGTAGAGCAACTGCTTGTCCAGGACGTTGATCAACTCTTCTCCCGCCAGGTAGCGCCGAAGGTTCTCGCAAAAAAGATCCGTCTGGAGAGGGTTGATGAGCGAAGGGACCATGTCCGTGGCGTGGGGGCTGATGATGATGTTCTCCATCTCCCACAGGGGGCTCTTCTCCGGCAGCGGCTCCACCTCGAACACGTCCAGCGCCACTCCCGAGAGATGGCCGTTCTGGAGAGCCCGGATCAGGGCTCCCTCCTCCACAGCCGCCCCGCGTCCGACGTTCAAGAAGTACGCCCCCGGCTTCATGGCCTCCACGACCGCCGCGTCCACCAGATGGCGGGTCTCCGGGGTGCCAGGCAGCGCGACGGCAACGTAGTCCGCTTCCGCCACGGCGTCGCGCAACCCCTCCGTAGTGTGCAACTCGTCGGCGTACCCGCGAGCCGGGTCGTCGTCGCGCACCGTCCGCTTCACCCCGACGACGCGCATCCCGAAGGGCCGCGCCCGCCGCGCTATGGCGCGCCCGATGTTGCCCATACCGACGATACACAGCGTTTTGCCTTCCAGGGCGTCCACGAAGTCCTGGCGCCAGACCTTCTCCGCCTTCTCCTGCCGCAGCCGGTCGAGCTTCTTGGCGTGCTGGAGCATCGCCATGAGGGCGAACTCGGCGAGCGGATTGGAGTAAATGCCGCTCGCCGTCGTGACGACCACGTCCGCCTCCAGCAGGCCGGCCTTCTGCGCCACCTCCCCGGCGCCGGCCATGCTCGCCTGCAGCCAGCGGAGCTTCGGGACTGACTTCGTGAGGTCTTGCAAGTGCCCTCGGGGGAAGTCGTAGAGCACCTCGGCCTCAGCGAGCATGGCGAGGAATTCCTCATCCGCTTTCGGCGAGCGTTCCCAGTCCTCCGGGCCGTTGTGATCTCCTGGCCATCGCGGCGGAGGGACGAGGTCCTCCCGGTACAGGACGTTCAAACCCTCGTCTACCTCCCGGATGCGGCGGATGTGCTCTTCCTCGAAGTAGCTGGCTATCACCACGGTGGTCATTCTGCCTCCCTATGGTCACGCTGGTCAGCTTGTCAGCATTTCAGCTTGTCAGCATTTCAGCCTGTCAGTTTTTCGGGCTCGTTGCTCGCCGGTTGGCTTGAGCGGATGCTACATTCCGGGGCATGGACGAGAGGATAGATGTTCTGGACGCATCGGGAGAGCCGACCGGCGAGGTCGCGTGGAAGAGCGAGGCGCATCGGATGGAGCTCTGGCATCGATGCTTCCACTGCTGGGTCGCCGGCTCCGACGCTGAAGGCCCTTACCTTCTCGTCCAGCGCCGCGCCCCGGAGAAAGACACCTGGCCCGGCTGCCTTGACGTTACCGCGGCCGGGCACCTGCGCAGCGGAGAGGAGGTAATGGACGGTCTCAGGGAGTTGGAGGAAGAACTGGGACTCAGGGCCGGGCCGGAGAGGCTCATTCCGCTGGGAACCCGGCGCGTCGAGCAGGAGATACCGAACGGATGCGACCGCGAGTTCCACGAGGTCTTCCTGCTCCTCGATCCCACGCCCCCGCAGGATTTGCGGCTCCAGAAAGAAGAGGTCGAGGCGGTGCTTCGTATCGGTCTGGAGGATGCGGAGAGACTGGGCGCTGGAGAGGAAGTATCCGCAGAGGAGTGGAGCCATGGTCGGCCTGCCTGTATCAGGGTGAGCCTCGCGGACTTCGTGCCGGGCGACGACGGGTATCTGGCGCGGGTGGTTCGGGTGGTGCGCGAAGCCCTCAAAGGCCAGCGGCCCGGCGTGATCTTCTGAGGTTCAATGCTCTTCGATCACGAACCGGACCGTCCCGTCCGTAGTCTCCAGCCTGCCCGAACCGCCTATCGGGAAGGTGAACTGGGGCGTCGTGTGGCCGAAGCTGGCGTCGGCGACTATGGGTATTCCGGCGAGCTCGGGCTTGCACCTCACGATGGCCGCGAGCGTATCCGCGTCCATCCCGGAAGCCCTCTGGAACCTGCCGAGTATGATCCCCTTCACGTCCTCGAAGCCCGGCTGGTGGGCGAGCGATTGTAGCTCCCGGTCGAAGTGGTAGGGTTGGGTCTCTTCGTCGCACTCCAGCAGCAGGATCGAACCTCCAAGCTCCGGCATGTAGGAGGTGCCGCACAGCAGGAGTAGGGTGCCGAGATGACCTCCGAGCAGCTTCCCTTCGGCCTCGCCCTCGTGGATGATCCGGTAGCCGGGGTTGGGGACGAAATCCCGGTCCTCCTGGTCGGCGTACCAGGCATCGTCACTCCAGTGGTCGGCGGCCTCCACTTCGTAGGGTTCGCCGCGCGTGAGGCATCGCTCGAAGTGCTCCAGGGTGTACTCGATGCCGCGCCTCATGCCGAACGTGGAGAAGTGCGGCCCCGAGTATGTCACCAGGCCGGTCCTGGCGTGGATGGCCGTCGCCAGCGCCGTGATGTCGGAGAAGCCGCAGAGGACCTTGGGGTTCTCGCGGATGAGGTCGTAGTCCAGATGCCGCAAGAGCTGATTGCTGTTGTAGCCGCCCAAAGTGGTGAGCATCCCTTTGACACTCGGCTCCCTGAAGGCTTCGTGCAGGTCCGCGACGCGGGCCTCGGCCGGGGCGGAGTCGAAGCGGTCGAGGATTTCTCCGTTCCGCGAATACGTGACCTCCAGACCCAGCCCTGTGAGGCGCTCTTCGGCGGTCTGTCTCTGGTCTTCGGGGATGAACGCGAGGCTCGTGGCTGGGGAGACGACTCGCACCTCGTCGCCCTGCTTCAGCTTTTCCGGGATTACGGCCATCGCGTTCAGGCCGGCCGGATGCGGCGGTAGCGCGCCATGACGAACATAAAGACGCCGTAGGCGATGAGCCCGGCCGCGACGGTGCCCAGGACGTAAGGGCCGAAGGGCTGTTGGGCCAGGGTCTGTAGCGCGCCGCCCAGGCCGCGGGCCTGCTGGGGGTCGGTCTGGAGGGCCGCCAGGGCCAGGAAGACGCCTATGACGCCGAAGACGACGCCGCGGGCGACGTACCCGACGCGCCCGACACGCGTGGTCCATCGCTTCCGTGAGGCTGACATCTCTCCGCTTTTGATCTCATCCCGGAAGTCGGCCTTGTACGCCTTGCGGAACTGGTAGAGGCCGGCGACGATGATTATCGCCCCGGCGGCCAGGATCAGCCACCGGCCGAAGGGCTGGCTCATAAGTTGCGCCGCCAGGTCGTCCGGGGAGCCACTCCCACCGCCGCCACCCAGCGCCAGTTGTCCCGCGCTAAGGGCCAGGGCCCCATGGAAGAGGCCGTTGACGACGTGGTCCGCGCGCTTCACGATCCCTCTGGCGTCCTTGCCCTCGTTCTCGGGGTCGCGGACGCCCTGGATGAGGCGCCACATCGCGTAGCCGAGGAGGCCGACGACGATCAGGCCGAGCAGGACCTTCCCCAGCGGCGCACGCAGGACCGTGCTCAGGGCGCCCTCCTGGCTGGCCGTCTTGCCGCCGCCGATGGCCGCCTGGACCGCCAGGAAACCCACCAGCACGTAGACCACCCCGTAGGCCAGATACCCGAAGCGCGCGAGGCGTTCGATCCAGGGGCTCGCCTTCCTCGCGGCTTTCTCTGCTTGCTGACGGGCCTCCTTCGTGGACGAACCATCTTGCGACAAGCTGATCTCCTCCCGGCTCCGGCTCACTTCGGCCTTCCTCCGGCACACTCTACACCCGCACGAGGCGCTTCGACGCGGTATATTGGCCTTATGAGGGTTGCGCTGGCCCAGATCAACACGACCGTCGGCGACGTGTGGGGCAACGTCGAGAAGGCGGCGGAGGCCCTGGACCGGGCCGTGGACGTGGGCGCGGGGATCGTCGCCCTCCCGGAGCTCACCATCCCCGGCTACCCGCCGGAAGATCTCTTGATGCGCCCTAGCTTCATCGCGGACAACTTGAAGGGCCTGGAGGCGCTCGCCGGTGAAGTCCCCGAAGGCGTCGTCGCGGCGGCGGGCTTCGTGGACCTGGATGTGGACCTGTACAACGCGTGCGCCCTGATCTCCGGCGGCGAGGTTCTGCACCGCTACCACAAGCGTTACCTGCCGAACTACGGCGTCTTCGACGAGAACCGCTACTTCAGGGAGGGCTCCGGCGCCCCGGTGCTGCGGCTGGACGGAGCGACGGTTGGGGTCAGCGTCTGTGAGGACATCTGGTACCCTGGCGGGCCGGCGCGGGAGCAGGCCCTCGGCGGGGCCGGCGTGCTCCTGAACATCTCCGCCTCGCCGTACCACCGCCAGAAGGGCGCCTTTCGGGAGCGGATGCTCTCCGTGCGGGCTTCGGACTACGGCTGCTACGTGGTGTTCTGCAACCTCGTCGGCGGCCAGGACGAGCTGGTCTTCGACGGGCACTCCGTCGTGTTCGACCCGGAGGGGAAGCTTGTCGCCCGCGCCAAACAGTTCGAGGAGGATCTGCTCTTGGTGGACCTCTACCCGGAGGAAGTCCTGATACAGCGCCTCCACGAGTCGCGGCCCCGCAAGGAGAACCCCGAACGCCCACCGGAAGTCATAGAAGTCCCCGCCTACCGGGAAAACCCTGACGGCGAGAGGTCCGGGGGACCGAGGGTCGAAGACCTGTACTCGGAGGAGGGCGAGGTTTTCGAGGCGCTGGTGTTGGGCCTCGGGGACTACTTCCGCAAGAACGGCTTTTCGCGGGCCGTGCTCGGCCTCTCCGGCGGCATAGACTCCTCTTTGGGCGCCGTCGTCGCCGCGAAGGCGCTGGGACCGGAGAACGTGACCGGCGTCCTCATGCCGAGCCGCTATACCTCGGAGGCAAGCAACACCGACGCCGCGGCGCTCGCCGAAAACCTCGGCATAGAGACCCGGGTCGTCCCCATCGGGCCGGCCTTCGACGCCTACCGGGAGATGCTCGCCGAGGAGTTCGAGGGGCTACCGGAGAACGAGGCGGAGGAGAACATCCAGGCCCGGATACGCGGAAACATCGTCATGGCGTTCTCCAACAAGTTCGGGTGGATCGTGCTCTCCACCGGCAACAAGAGCGAGATGAGCGTGGGCTACTCGACGTTGTACGGCGACATGGCGGGCGGGTTCGCCGTCATAAAGGACGTGCCCAAGACCCTCGTCTACCGGGTCTGCCGCTACGTCAACGAGTCGGAAGGACGCGAGATTATCCCGGAGTCCATCCTGACCAAAGAGCCCTCGGCGGAACTAAGACCCGGCCAGCGCGACGTGGACTCGCTGCCGCCGTATGAGGTCCTCGACCCCATCCTCGAGGCGTACATCGAGGAGGACAAGGGGGTCGGTGGGATCGTGGCTTCCGGCTACGAGGAGGAGGACGTGCGCCGCGTGATAAAGCTCGTTGACCGGGCCGAGTACAAGCGGCGCCAGGCGCCCATCGGCATAAAGGTCACCAGCCGGGCCTTCGGGCGAGACCGGCGCATGCCCATGACCAACCGTTACTTCGAGCGCGATCCGGAAGAGGCTATCGAACATTAGCGGGGCACAGGTTTCAGGTTTCAGGCTACGGGTTTCAGAGCGTGTTTTGTAGAGTTGAGGGTTGGAGTGATCCTGTAGGTTTCTATGAATGAGAAAGGGCTATCCTACCGGCCTGTCCGACCAAGAGAGGGATTATCTGCGCTGCCGTCTGCCTGATCTGCCAAAGACGCTCAGAATACGCACTTACTTCCTGCGCGACGTCTTCGATGCCATCTTCTAGATGTAGAATCTTAGTAGACGTGTTGGGTGAATAGATTTGGTTTCTGTTAGTGTCAGGAAGTGGAGTCCATGCGGCCACGGATTCGACCATTTGACGATCGAGACGCCGAGGCGGTAGTTGACCTCTCGCTGCGGGCGTGGGCGCCGGTCTTCGCGTCTCTTGAGCAGGCGTTGGGTTCCGAGATTTTCAGGCGACAGCATCCAGACTGGCGAGAAGATCAGCGGCGGGCGGTAGAGGACGTCTGCGCCTCGCAAGAGACGCAGGTGTGGGTCGCCGAGGTAGGTGGGAGCACCGTCGGCTTCGTGGCGGCCGAGGTTTATGATCCTGAACGCAGTATGGGTGAGATCTCCATGCTGGCTGTTGACCCCGACTACCAGGGCGGCGGCATCGGAACCGCCCTAACCGAGTTCGCGCTCGACAGGCTCAAAGACGCCGGGATGACGGTAGCAATGGTCGAGACGGGAGGAGACCCCGGACATGCTGCGGCGCGCCGCACGTACGAGAAGGCCGGCTACGTCCACCTGCCGATAGCCAGGTACTTCAAGAACCTGTAGCGGAATCCGAATACTCAGCCCCGCGGCGGTCGCCTGGGACAGCCTCTCTTCAATACATAAGAGATGGCGTCGAAGGTCTTGCGCAAGGCGGGGCACGCATTGTGGCCGGTAGCTTTGAGGCCGGAAGATGAGCTTTCAGACAGGTCCATTCCTCGTCGGAGAGGTCGGTGGTGTAGATCTTTCTCATGTACAGGAGCGTACACAACCATTCCGACCCTCGAACTCTACAAAACAGGCTCTCAGGCATCAGGAAATACTGTCCCGAATAGACTGTACTCGCCGATCAAAGCCTCGCCGAGGGTGTATCCACTTTCATGGACTTCGCTTTCAGTACCCACCTTTGGGCGAGTGGCTTTCTGCTCTTGCTGATAGCTGATAGCTCGCCGTGCGGTCAAGTAACGTCCCGGCGCAGGAGGAGGAAGAGCGAGAGCGCGGCGAAGATGGCGACGTATAAGCCGAGTGTGATCGCCGCTCGCTCCGGCTCCACCAGCGGCTCCGGTATGCCGAAGGCCGGGTTGGGGTCGCCGAAGATGCTCCCGAGGGAGGCGGTGTTCTCACCGAGGGTTAGCCGACGGAAGCTCTCCCACCAGTCGCTGTCTATGGGAAGGAGCGCGATGGTGTTCTCGACCGCAAGCGCCCACGCCAGCCCGAGCCCGATGGCGAGCGCCGTCCCCCGGAAGAGCATCGCCAGCGCGAACCCGAGGAAGCCCCACACCCCGAGCGTCAGGACGCCGACCCCAGCCGCCTTCGCCAGCTCTTCGAGCGGCGGCCACTCGACGGCTGCGTCTTCGAGGAGGGCGACACCGTAGCTGCTCAGGGCGCCCGCCGCGAGGCCCAGCGCCACGAAGAGCACCAGGAAGACCGCGAGCGCCAGCGCCTTGCCCGCGAGCAGCCCGAACCTGCTGGGACGCTGGGTCAGGCTGGTCTTCAGGGTGCCCCAACCATACTCGCTGCCGGCGGCCATCGCACCCAGGATCAGGACTATCGCCGCGCCCAGGTTAAAGGTCCCGTTGGTGAAGAGGTTCTCCAGCAGGTTCTCCGGCAGGAGGCCGTTCAAAAGCTGCTCGTTGAGGGCCTCCTGTTGTTGCTGTACCGCAGCTGGCTGGTTCTCCGGCGGGTCGGGCGGGTTGGCGGCGAACGAGTAGGTGAACACGTAACCGAACAGCACCAGCAGGACGAACCACACCAGCGCCAGCACCCACGTCGCGGGACGTTTGCGGATCTTCAGTAGCTCCGCCCGGAAGCTCGCCAGCATCAGACCGTCTCCCCTCCGGTGAGCTCCAGGAACGCCTCTTCGAGGGATTGTCCCGCCGGACGAAGCTCGCTCACCCGGAGCCCCGCGGAGACGAGCTTGGCGTTGATCTCCGCCGCCCGGTCCGGGTTCGTCCTGAGCCGGAGCGCACCATCCGCCACCGCGACCTCCTCGACACCGGCGAGCCTCTCCGCTATTCGCGCCGCTTCCTCGACCGGCTCGGCCCGGACCAGGAGCCCTTGCCTGCCGCGCAGCTCGGCGATGGAGCCCTCGGCGACCAGAGAGCCCTTGCTGATGACCCCGATCCGGTCGCAGATCTGCTCGACTTCCCCGAGCAGGTGGCTGCTGAGAAGGACGGTCCGGTCTCCTCTCCCGAGCCTGCGGATGAGGCCCCGCATGTCCGCCATGCCCTTCGGATCGAGTCCGTTGGTCGGCTCGTCCAGGATCAAAAGCTCCGGGTCCTTGAGCAGCGCCGCGGCAACCCCGAGGCGTTGCTTCATCCCGAGCGAATACTTCTTGAACTTGTCCTTCGCCCGGCCCGAGAGCTCCACCTGATCCAGAACCTCCCCGATCCGGGAGCGGGGGGCGCCGGAGTAGCGGGCCATGACGCGCAGGTTGTCCCGGCCCGAGAGGTAGGGATAGAAGGCCGGCGACTCGACCAGAGCCCCGACTTTCTCGAGGCCCGCGGGCGATCCTGGCTTCTCGCCGAGCACCCTGGCCTCGCCGGAGGTCGGCCGTATGAGGCCGAGCAGCATTCTCAGGGTGGTGGTCTTTCCGGCGCCGTTGGGCCCGAGGAAGCCGTATACCTCGCCGCGCTTCACGGTGAGGTCCAGTTCCCGAACGGCGGTGATGCGCGAGCCGTAGCGTTTGGTGAGGCCGTGGGTCTCCACTAGCGGGGAAGGTCTCCGTTCTTCCCGCCCTGGCTCCCGCGAAACGGTGGCCGCCATGCCCGCACTCCTCTCGTCGCCGTCCCGAGACCTGTCGCGCCTACGGTTACGAGGTTCCTCCGAGAAGGTTGCGCGGTCCGCACCCGGGCTATACTGGGACCTATATGGACGAGTGGGTAAAGGTCGGCAGCGCCCCCAACGAGACGATGGCCCTGATGATGGAGGGGCTGCTCAAGGGCGCGGACATACCCGTGCTCATCCGCCGTCCGGCGGGCTTCGACGTGCCGGACTTCCTGGCGGCTGGGCCGCGTGACATCCTGGTCCCAGGAGTCGCCCTCCCCGAGGCGCGCGAGATCGTGGAGGACACGATGGGGACCGGCTCCTGGGTATAGTCTCTCAGCCCTACTCGAACCTGAGCTGGACGGTCGCGCCGCGGCCGGGGCTTGAGATCACGTCTAGCTCTGCCCCGACCTCTGCGGAGCGCTGGCGCAGGTAGCCGAGGCCCATGCCGGGTGGCGGATCTTCGGCGTCGAAGCCGCGTCCGTCGTCCCGGATGCGGACGATGAGGGTCGGGCCGACCCGCCGGGACTCCAGGTACATGTTGCGTGCCCCTGAGTGCTTGGCGACGTTCCAGAACGCCTCGACGGCGACCCGGATGACGGCGGCGATCTCCGCCGGGCTCAGGCTCTCTAGCGGGGCCTGCAAATCATCGTGCGTATGTATGCCGAAATACCCCTCGAACTTCTTGAGCCGGTGCCGCAGGAAGTCGCCGGGACGGGGGATGCTTTCGTTCGCCATCGCCTGCAACTCGTCGTAGGGCTTGGAGATGAGGAACTCCGTCTCCCGTGAGGCTTCCATCGCCCGGCCGAACCCCTCGCGGGCGGCGTCCCGGTCGCCGCGTCTCTCGGCCTCCAGGGCGGCGTTGAGCGTCAGGGAGGTGCCGTGGACTCTCCCCTTGACCGTGTCGTGCAGTTCGTAGAGGACGCGGCTCTGCTCCAACCGGCGGGCCGCCACCTCCTCATCCCGGCTCAACTGCCTGGTGACGGCGGAGACGAGCGCGACGCGCAGGGCCAGGTATGCGAGGAGCGCCGCCCCGCCCGCGAGCACGTAGGCCGGCAACGGAGGATGGAACGCCCCCCAGAGAAACAGCAGCCCGAGCTGGAGCGGCGGCGAGAGGGGGCCGAGCCAGAAGACGAACACCCGCCACGGGGCTATGCGCTCCTGGGCCGTGAAATCGGCGGAGTCCGAACGCAGCGCTGCGGAGCCAAGCAACACGAGGCCCAGTGACCAGAAGAGATCCGGCCACCCGACTACCCTGTACAGGTCACTGGAGCGGGCGCCCAGATACCATGTGTCCGCCACCGCGAAGGCGAGGAATCCCATGATCAGGAGCCCGACGAACGGGGATCTGCCGGCCGCCGAGAACACGACGAGCCCCATGAACACGAGCGCCGCGTCGAACAGCGGCCAGGAGAACGTCGCCAGCACCGCCCACGAGCCCGGTCCTCCCTCCATCAGGAAGTACCAGACCAGCACCCCGACGGAGAGCATGACGGCCAGCGCGTCGAAGGTGATTACCGTGGTGATCCTGCGGGTCGTAGCGGCCACCAGGCACAGCAGCGCGCCGCCCAGCAGCAGGTACGATACGAGATAGGCTACGTGCGCGAGGGAGAGAGCCTGGTTCACGAAATCAGCCCCCTGAAAACTATTCCAGCTCATGTCCGCCAGGAACGCGGCGAATAGCCCCGCGCCGAGCAGTCCCCAGAAGAGCCGCTCCCGGCCCCTGGCGCCCGAGACGACGTACCACACGGAGGCCAGCGAGAAGACGGAAGACGCCAGATGAACAGAGTCCGCCGTGAGGTTCCGCCCGGAAGATTCCGGCGGCAAGAGCGCGAAGACGACTGCTCCGATGGCCCAGAATACCAGGGCTATTGCCGGAACGAAGCGAGGATCGCGATGGAAACGCATCTTGCCCGCCTTGGAAACCTGCACTTCCGCCCTCCATAGGGTTTACGGTAACAATCCTAGCAAGCCGAACAGCCCAAATCTACGAGGAATTCGCGGGCCGGTCGCGGAAACTCCCACCGTTTGTAGGTTCCGTCTCTTGGGTAACGAGGATGACAAGAACCGAGTGATATCGAGTGATGTAAGGTGGTAGAGATGGCCCAGTGCGAAACTTGCGGTAACGAGTACGATCAAGCTTTCCAGGTGACGATGTCCGGTGGCGATTCCCACACGTTCGACAGCTTCGAGTGCGCCATCCACGCCCTCGCTCCGGTCTGCGAGTACTGTAGTTGCAGGGTCATCGGCCACGGCGTGCAGGCGGGTGACCGCTTCTTCTGCTGCGCCCACTGCGCCAGCATGGCCGGAGCGGGCGACCTGCGGGATCGGGCCTAGGAACAACCGGCCTCCGCGAATCGCGCCTTTTCGGACGAGTGTCCGTGTGTCGGGAGGCCGGCCGCCTCTTGACTCGCGTCGCCGGGCGCCGATACACTTGGTTCCGCGGGAAAGGGGCCAACGAGAGGCGGGATGCTGGGTCGGATCGGAGTCGGTGAGGGAAGGGCGCGGTTCGCCCGGAAACCTCTGCACGGGGTGGCCAGGAACCTCGCGTCAACGGCCCGGGTCCTGGAGGACTGAGGGTTGGAGTTCCTCCAGCCGGCCGATCTGCGGGAGGTGTTGGAGACAAAAGCCGCCCATCCCGAGGCGGTGCCTATCTTCGGGGGCACCGACGTGATGGTTGACCTGAACTTCGACAGGGAGCGGCCCGGGGCCGTCCTGGATCTCACCCGCGTGCCGGAGATCCGGGAGTGGAGCCGGAAGGACAGGCGGCTGCGCGTTGGGGCGGGGGTCACGTACACGCGGGCCATAACGGAACTTGGCGGACTGCTCCCCGGACTGGCTATGGCATCGCGGACGGTGGGGTCGCCCCAGATCCGGAACCGCGGCACCATCGGCGGCAACCTGGGTAGCGCCTCCCCGGCCGGCGATGCCCTGCCGCCCCTCTACGCCTCGGACGCCGGGATCGAGGTCGCCTCGGTGCGGGGCGTGCGCATGGTTCCCGTCGAGGAATTCATCACCGGACCGAGAACGAACGCTCTTAGGCCAGACGAGCTCATTACGGCATTCATGATTCCGGAGGCAAGAGGACCGCAGCAGTACGCCAAGATCGGACCCCGCAACGCCATGGTGATAGCGGTCTGTTCCTTGGGCCTCGCGCTGCATCCTGAGAGCCGCGCGGTCGGCGCCTGTATCGGCTCGGCGGGGCCCACCCCAATCCGGCCGCACGAGGCCGAAGGCTTCATCGAGGGCGTCATCGAGGAGCACGGCCTCTGGGAATCCCGCTCAGAGATACCAGCCTCGGCGCTGGAGCGCTTCGGTGCGCTGGTGGCGGAGGCCGCGAAGCCGATAGACGACGTGCGCGGAACCGCGTCCTATCGTCGGCACGCGGTCGGCGTGCTGGCACGGCGGACCCTGACCTGGGCCTGGGACGAGTATCGGAGGGACGCCGGATGAAGCTCCGTCTGTTGGTCAACGGCGAGCCGCGGGAGGCTGATATCTGGGAGGGAGAGAGCCTGCTGTACGTGCTGCGCGAGCGGATGGGGCTGTTCGGCTCCAAGAACGCCTGCGAGCAGGGGGAGTGCGGGTCCTGTTCGGTGTACCTGGGCGGTACGCTCGTCTGCGCGTGTCTGGTGCTCGCCGGTCAGGCCGGGGGCTCGGAAGTGGTGACCGTCGAGGGACTGTCCGAGCAAGGACGGATGCATCCGGTGCAGGAGGCTTTCCTGGAGGCGGGGGCGGTGCAGTGCGGGTTCTGCACGCCGGGGCTCATCATGGCGACGCACGACCTCCTGGCGCGCAACCCGGGGCCGACGGAGGCCGAGGTTCGGGAGGCGCTGGCGGGCAACCTATGCCGCTGCACGGGGTACGAGAAGATCCTGGCCGCAGTACAAACTGCGGCGGAGAGGACGGGGACGTGACCCAAGCGCCCATCCGCGAACGAGCCGTGACGCCGGATGGAATCGGAGAGAGCGTCGGCCGTCCAGATGGCGTCCCGAAGGTGAAGGGAGAGTTCGAGTACTCCTCGGACCTTCACGTGGACGGCATGCTGTGGGGCGCGACGCTCCGTAGCCCGCACCCCCACGCCAGCATCCACTCGATAGACACCTCGGAGACCGGGACGATGACTGGCGTCTTCGCCGTTCTCACGCACGAGGACGTTCCAGGACGCAAGGTTTATGGGATGGAGATTCCGGACCAGCCCGTGCTCGCGTGGGAGAAGGTTCGCTATCAGGGCGAAGCCGTGGCCCTCGTGGCTGCGGATCACCCCGAGACAGCCCGCCGCGCCCTGGAGAAGATCAGGGTGGACTACGAGGTGCTCGACCCCGTGACGGACGCGGAAGCGGCGATGGCAGAAGACGCTCCGAGGCTTCACCTCTCCGGCAACGTCCTGCGGCGGGTGGATGTGGGGCACGGTGACCCGGGTGCAACCGCCGAGGTGGTGGTCGAGGGTGAGTACGAGGTCGGGATGCAGGATCAGGCGTTCCTGGGGCCGGAGTCTGGACTCGCGATCCCCCACGGCGAGGGCGGCGTTGACCTGTACATCTCCACGCAGTGGCTGCACGTGGATCAGGATCAGGTCGCAGAGAGCCTCGGACTTCCGCCTGAGATGGTTCGGCTCACGCTCTCTGGGGTGGGCGGGGCGTTCGGGGGGCGCGAGGACCTGTCCATGCAGATTCACGCCTGCATGCTCGCCCTGCACACGAGTCGTCCCGTTAAGATGGTCTACGGCCGCGAGGAGTCCTTCTACGGCCACGTCCACCGCCACCCGGCAAAGATGCGCTACGAACACGGCGCGACGAGGGACGGGCAGCTCGTCTACGTCAGGGCGAACCTCCTCTTCGACGGCGGCGCGTACGCTTCCAGTTCCAATGCCGTCTGCCTGAACGCGGCGACCTTCGCGTGCGGCCCTTACGATGTCCCGAACGCGCAGATAGAGAGCCACATGCTCTACACCAACAACCCGCCGTGCGGCGCGATGCGCGGCTTCGGAGCCGTGCAGGTCTGCTTCGCCCATGAGGCCCAGATGGATAAACTGGCAGAGAAGCTCGGCATGGACTCGGTCGAGATACGCATGAAGAACGCCATCGAGCCGGGGATGAAGTTCCCGTTCGGGCAGGAGGTTCCGTATCCGGCGCCGGTGCGTGAGATCCTTGAGCGGGTAAGAGCCATGCCGCTGCCGCAGGAGCGGGAGTCGATGGGCCGCGACCTGCGGGAGCTCCCAGGCGGCGTCTCGAACACGACCCACGGCGAGGGTGTGAGGCGCGGCGTCGGGTATGCGGTCGGTTTCAAGAACATCGGGTTCTCGGCCGGCTTCGACGACTACTCGACGGCCCGTGTCTCCCTCTCAGTCGAGGATGGTAAGCCAGTGGCGAGGGTACTCACGGCGGCGGCGGAGGTGGGGCAGGGGCTGGTGATGGTGCAGGCCCAGATCGCGCGCACCGAACTCGGCGTCGAGAACGTCGTGGTCGAAACCGCCGACACGCGGATAGGCTCCGCCGGCTCCACCTCCGCGTCGCGCCAGACCTACGTGACCGGCGCTGCCGTCAAAGAGGCGTGCGAGAAGGTGCGCGAGAGGGTCTTCGATCTGGCGCGCGAGGAGTTCGGGGAGTCAGACGGACTTGCCATCGAAGATGGCAACGTCGTATCGGACGGGCTGGTGGTTGCGCCGCTGGCCGAGGTTCTCGGGGACGCAGAGATCTCGGAGACGGTCGAGTTCCATCACCGGGCGACGCATCCGCTGGACGAGAACGGGCAGGGGGACGCGCACCTGCAGTTCGCGTTCGCGGCGCACCGGGCCGTGGTCGAGGTGGATACGGAGCTTGGGCTGGCGCGGGTGGTAGAGGTCGCGACGGCGCAGGACGTGGGGAAGATCATCAACCCACTGGCGTTGGAGGGGCAAATCGAGGGCGGCATAGCCCAGGGCCTCGGGCTCGCGTTGATGGAGGAGATCCAGATTGACGACGGCAGGATACAGAACGCCTCGTTCACGGACTACCTGATCCCGACCATCCTCGACATGCCGCCCGTAAAAATAGAGATCCTGGAACTCGCCGACCCCGAAGCCCCCTACGGCCTCAAGGGCGTCGGCGAACCTCCGACCATCGCCTCCACCCCCGCCATAGTCGCCGCTCTTCGCGATGCTACGGACCGGGATCTGGCACGCATCCCTGTCCGCCCGGAACACATCGTCGGCCTGGAAGTGAAACCATAGTGCCGGGCTACGAACGCGCCGAACTGAGCGCCGAGTTGAAGGTTACGCCTTCTCCCGAAGCTGATAAGTCATCGCGAGAGCCGTCCGAAGCCGCCAGGCGTGCGGCGGGAGAGTCTGGTCTTGCGCGCGAAGCCGGGCCTGAATCCATCATGCTCGCGGGCGGACGGCGGGAGGTGCTCGAAACAGTGACGAAGACGGTGGAGGCCGCCCTCGATGCCGGGGCGCGTACCGTGGAAGTACGGGTCGAAGCCGAAGGTGACGCCCCACGATTCGGCAACGGCTAGATGTCGCCGCCGAAGAAGATGACCGTCGCTGAAGCGAATCGCCTGGAAGTAGAGGAGTTCGTGGAGAAGTTCGGTTCGGTATTCGAAGGCTCGCCGTATCTCGTCCGGAGCGCCTGGAATGCACGGCCTTTCGAGGGCTTCGACGATCTGAGCCGGGCTTTCCGGGAGGCGATGTACACGGCTTCGCGCGGGGAGCAGTTGGCTCTGATCCGGGCACACCCCGATCTCGCGGGGAAGGCTGTGGTGGCGGGCGAGTTGACGGCTGAATCGGTGGACGAACAGGCTTCGGCTGGATTGGACCGGCTCTCACCGGAGGAATACGAGGCTTTCACGGCGATGAACGCGGCGTACCGGGAGAAGTTCAGCTTTCCGATGATCGTGTGCGTGCGGAATCACGATAAGGCGTCTATCCTGAGAAGCGCTGGAGACCGGCTGGGAAACTCTTATGAAGAAGAGTTCGAGACGGCGCTGGCCGAGATCTCCAGGGTCGCCGACCTGCGGTTAAGGGATCTCGTCGAGGAGACCGAAGAGGGAGGTAGAAGGGTGCCGGATACTTCCGGGGAACGGGGCGTGAATCCGGGGATTATGCTCGGCCAGCACAACTACGGCAAGTGCGGGGTCAGGCTGGTGAAGGTGTTCCGGGGCTCAGAGCGGCACGAGGTTATGGATCTCGACGTTGCCGTCACGCTGGAGGGTGATTTCGGGGCGTCGTACGTCGAAGGTGACAACACCCGCCTCCTCGCGACGGACACGATGCGCAACACGGTCTACGCCCTGGCGAAGGACCACCTCGCTTCGAGTATCGAGGAGTTCGGGCTCGTGCTTGTGGATCACTTTCTCCGGGCCGGGCCGACCGTGGAACGCGCCCGCGTGGACATCATCGCTTTCCCGTGGGGCCGCATCGAGGCGGATGGAAAGCCCCACGATCACTCCTTCCTAAGGGAGGCGGGCGAGCGGCTGGCGATGGTGACGGGGAGCGCGGACGGCTACCGGAGCGTCGAGGCCGGGCTCGGGAACCTGACGGTGATGAAGACCACACAGTCCGGCTGGCAGGATTTCTTCAGGGATGAGTACACAACGCTGCCAGATACGGACGATCGCATCCTGGCGACCGTCGTCACCGCGAGATGGGAGTACGGGGATCAGGTGGATTCGGACTACGACCGTCTGTGGGCCAGGGTTCGAGAACGGTTGCTTTCGACCTTCACGGATCACTACAGCCCATCAGTGCAGAACACGCTTTACCGCATGGGCCGGGCGGTACTGGAGGAGTTCGGGGAGATAGAGAAGATCCACCTCTCCTTCCCGAACAAGCACTATCTGCTCTACGACCTCTCGCGCTTCGGGATGGAGAACGAGAATGAGATCTTCCAGGCAACGGACGAGCCGTACGGCCTGATCGAAGGCACCGTCGAGCGAACGTCCTGACCCGTGCCCGGCCACCTGACCACCCACGTCCTCGACACCGCCAGCGGCTGCCCCGCCGCCGGGATGGATATCGAACTGTTCAAGATCGAAGACGGGAAACGTAGCCTCCTGAAAACCGTCCACACCAACAGTGGCGGCAGGCTGGACGGGCCGTTGCTTGAAGGCGAAGAACTTGCTCGCGGCGTCTATGAGATGGTCTTCCACGTGGGCGCGTATTTCACCAGAGCGGACGCCTCGCCGCCGTTTCTCGACGAGGTTCCGGTGCGTTTCGGCGTCTGTGATGCGGAGGCCCACTACCACGTCCCTTTGCTGGTCTCGCCCTGGTCGTACACGACATATCGGGGAAGCTGATGGATGGGGCTAACGTTATGGAGAGATGCGATGCCCTTGCGAGGATAAGTGAGGAGCAGGGATTCCTGGTTCGTCCCTACGGCTCGGACGCCATGCGGGAGGTCAACGAGACGGTCGCCGGTTGGATGCGCGGGGCCGGGATGGGTGTTCGGACGGACGCCATCGGCAACCTGATCGGCCGTTACGAGGGAACGGGGGAGGGGACTTTCGTCCTCGGCTCCCACCTCGACACCGTGCGCGACGCCGGAAAATACGACGGCCCGCTCGGTGTTCTCACTGCCCTCGCCTGCGTGGAGCGGCTGCACGACCGGGACGAGAGGCTGCCCTTCGCCGTCGAGGTCGCTGCCTTCGCCGATGAAGAAGGGCTCCGGTTCGGCACGACCTACCTCGGCAGCTCGCATTACGCTGGGGCCTTCGACGCGAAGCTCTTGGAACTCGAAGATCGGAACGGCGTGACGCTGGCTGACGCGGTTCGCACTTTCGCCGGAGATCCGGAATCTCTGGCCGGTACAAACTCCGCGCCGGAGAATGCCATCGGGTACTGCGAGGTGCATATAGAGCAGGGTCCGGTGCTGGAGGAGCGGGATCTCCCCGTCGGCGGGGTCTCGGCCATAACGGGTCTCAGCCGCGTGCAGGCCGGCTTCTCCGGAAGCGCCGGACACGCCGGAACCGTGCCGATGGAGGGCAGAAAAGACGCCCTGTGCGCCGCCGCCGAGCTGGTTCTCGAAGCGGAGGCTGCCGCCAGGGCGGAACCGGGTTCGGTGGCGACGGTTGGGGAGATGTCTGTACGTCCCGGCGCGGGCAACGTGATCCCCGGTAATGTGGATCTCTCGCTGGATATCCGCCACGGAGACGATGAAGTCCGCGGGCGATTGCGTGACCATCTCGAAGGGCGGGCCGGTGAGATAGCGGAGGGCCGGGGGTGCGAACTCCGCTGGCAGGTGCGCCAGGAGAGCGTGGCTGTTCCGGCAGACCAACACCTCGTTGCGCTGCTCTCCTGCGCCATCGAAGAGGCGGGATTGGAGGCGCTGCGGTTGCCGAGCGGCGCGGGCCACGACGCCGCCCAGATGGCGGTGGTGTGCCCCGTCGCCATGCTGTTCGTGCGTTGCGAGGGCGGGGTCAGTCATAATCCGGCTGAATCGGTCGAAGAAGAGGATGTGGCGGTGACGATAGACGTGATGGACCGCTTCCTCGGGCTCGTCGCGGACGAGAGGAGAGGACGATGAACGACCTTCGCATCACGGTGGGGCCATACGAGTTCGGGGCGCGATGGGAGCGAGAAAATGCGCCGGAGACGTGCGGGTTCTTCGAGGGGTTGTTGCCGTTCCGGAACAGGATCATCCACGGCCGCTGGAGCGGGGAGTCGGCCTGGGTCCCGCTCGGGAACTTCAAGGTGGGCGTGGGCTTCGAGAACCACACCAGTTTCCCTGCTCCGGGTGAGATTCTGCTCTACCCCGGAGGCTACTCGGAGACCGAGATCCTCTTTCCCTATGGCGGCACCCGTTTCGCCAGCATAGTCGGCCAGCTCGCCGGAAACCACTTCCTTACCATCACCGAGGGCCGCGAGAACCTGCGGCCCCTCGGCGAGATGGTCCTGTGGGAGGGTGCGAAGGATATCGTCTTCGAGCACGCATAGCCCCTGCGAGGCCGGGGCGTAATGTAAACTCAGCCGGTGGAGAAGGTTTTTCTACGAGATAGACGGAAGGAGAGTTCGATGGAACGACGCAGGCTGGGCAACCAGGGGCTCGAAGTATCCGCGATAGGACTCGGTTGCATGGGGATGAGCGAGTTCTATGGGACGGGCGATGAAGAAGAATCCATCGCCACCATCCACCGGGCCCTGGATCTCGGCGTCAACTTCCTCGATACGGCAGACATGTACGGCCCATTCACCAACGAGAAACTCGTCAGCAGGGCCATAGCGGACAGGCGCGACGAGGTCGTGCTCGCCACAAAGTTCGGCAACGTGCGCGGCGAGGACGGCTCCTTCGAGGGTGTCAACGGCGATCCCGAGTACGTGAGGATGGCCTGCGACGCATCGCTGCAGCGTCTCGGCGTTGACCACATTGACCTCTACTACCAGCATCGTGTCGACCCCGACACGCCCATCGAAGAGACGGTCGGGGCGATGAAGGAACTGGTCGAGGCCGGCAAGGTGCGTTACCTCGGGCTCTCGGAGGCCGGGGTCGAGACGATCCGCAAGGCGAACGCGGTGCATCCCATAAGCGCGCTGCAGTCAGAGTACTCGCTGTTCACGCGCGACGTGGAGGATGAGATCCTACCGGCGATTCGGGAGCTAGGGATCGGTTTCGTCCCGTACAGCCCGCTCGGGCGCGGCTTCCTCACCGGCGCGTGGAAGAGCGCGGCTGACCTGCCGGATGACGACACCCGCGCCGCCCGCTTCCCTCGCTTCTCCGAGGAGAACTTCGACCGGAACCTGGAGCTTGCGGGGCGCGTACGCGAGATCGCCGACGAGAAAGGCGTCACGCCGGGCCAGCTCGCGCTGGCGTGGCTCCTGAGCCGGGGCGACGACATCGCGCCGATACCGGGCACCAAGCGCCGCGAACGCCTGGAGGAGAACGCGGGTGCGGCGGATGTGAAGCTCACCGAAGAGGACCTCTCGCGCATCGAGGAGGTTCTGCCGCGCGGGGCGGCATCCGGCGAGCGTTACCCGGAGCAGCAGATGCAGGCTGTGGGCAGGTAGAGAGGAGCACCGATGACCGACGTGGAGCACATTTCGCGCAAGGGGAGCGGCGTGCCAGTGAGCTGGTTCCCCATCCCTGACGAGGCGGAGCTGCCCGAGGATTTGCAGGGGCTCTTCAGTAAGGCGCGGGAGAAGATCGGGTTCGTCCCGAATGTTTTCCGGGCTTACTCCTTCAGGCCGGACAGGCTCAGGGCGTGGTTCTCCCACTACCGCCAGCTCCACGAGGAGACGGAGAACCTTGACGGGGCGGAGCGCGAGATGATCGCGGTCGTAGTCTCCATGAAGAACGGCTGCCTTTACTGCCTGGTCGCCCATGGCGCCGCCCTGCGCGAAGCCCTCGGAGACCCCATCCTGGCCGACAGAATCACCCTCGACCATCGCCGCGCCGGCCTCGACGAGCGCCGCACCGCCATCCTGGACTTCGCCGCAAAGATTACGGAAAAGCCTCTCGAATGCTCAGCCGAAGACCTCGCGCATCTCAAGAGCTTCGGCCTGACGGAGGAAGAGGTCTGGGACGTGGTCGAGATCGCCAGCATGTACAACTTCACCAACCGCATGTCGCTGGCGTGCGGCATGATCCCCAACGAGGAGTACCATGCGCTGGCGCGGTAGCGGAAGGAGCAACCAGAGATGACCGAGGTCAAGTACGTCTCGCGGGTCAAGGTCGAGCTGGTGGAGGGCAAGATCCGCCGCGCGTATCTCCCCGTCCAGGAAGAGCCGGTACTCTTCGGGGTCCACAGCGAGGTGGCCGAGCACTACGGCGTCTCGCCGGAACAGGTGGAACCCTACGACACCACGCTGGACTACGTGATCGCGGCGGCCGGCGGCTGACTGCTCGGCACCTTTGCGGGCGCGCTGGCAGCGCGTCAGGTTTCTTTCGATAGCCTCCACGCCGACACGGTGGGAGAGATAGAGGTCGAGAGCAAGGTGCTGGTGATCAAACGCATCAAGCAGATCTTCCACCTCACCGCCTCCGAAGAAGACCGTGAGACCATCGAGCGGGTGCTCGGCGTGTACGCGGACAGCTGCCCCGTGGCGCGTTCGGTGCGGGACAGCATCGAAATAACGAGCGAACTGAACCTGACCGCGAAGTAGGCGCGCTACCCTGAAACGGGGCAAAGTTAGGAAGACGACCAGCCAGAGGAAAACCGAGAGATACCAGAGCAAGAATAGATGTTACGATGCTGGCTATGAAACCGGCGCACCTTGCGGAGAAAACTCGTGTGGCACCGCTTGTGGCGGCCTTCTTGCTGTGCTTCGTGGTTCTCCTCTGCGCGCATCAGTTCGCGGGGATCACACCAGGGGGCGCCCTCGCGTCTCTCGCAACGGAAGACTCGTCTCACGCCGATAGTAGTACGGGATCCTCCGGCGGTCTCACGCAGGCCGGAGGTAATCTGCCTGCGTTTCTGGAGGAAGCCGAGTCTTCTGATGAAGGGCCGGTGAACGCGGAGAATTTGACCGCGCTGCTGCTGATGGTTTTCTTCGGGGCCGCTCTCGGGCTGCTGTACGGGGGGCGGATGTGGCGCAGGGACGATGCGTTGGTGCTCCCCGGGCGACGGCTGGCCTCGGTCACTTGTTGTTTGCCGAGACAACCTTCTGCTTCGCGCCTTTCGGTGTTTCTCCTCTGAGACGCTTCCCGCTCCTCCCGGAGGAGGAGCCAGGAAGGGAAGCAAACTCGGGACACGGAAAGGAAAAGCCTGATGACCGGAATAGACGGGCCGGCGCGTGAGCCGGTCTTCGAGAGAATATTCGGAAACCTCTTTAGCGGTTCCGGACACACCCCGCGTGGGGAACGGGTAAGGGAGTATATCGGCCATCGCCTCTGTCAGGGCGCGCATCTTGAGGATGTGCTCCAGGATGAGTACGTGCGCCGCAACTGTACCCAGGAAGAGATAGACGGGATCATCCAGGATCCCAGGCTCATCCACGAGGATCGGGAGAGCCTTCACCGGCTGTTCGAGAGCGGGGAACTGGCCCCGGTTGCTCGTCCCCGGCGTGAATCCCGCTGACCTTAGGGTGCGTGGACGAAAGAACAGCGTATAGGCTTCGCGGAGGTCGAACCGGCCTCCGCTTGAATCTTTACCTGGATGGCGGCGCGGGTTGGGATGCGCGCCGCCACCCGTGAACGGAAGTAAGATCGGAGATACTACGTGACGGATTTCCTCGGCAACCTCTTCGCCCCGTTGACCAACCTTATGGGCGGTGCGTTGGAGGCGTTCCACACTCTGGGCGCACCATGGTGGCTCTCCATCGTCCTGCTGACGCTGGTGGTGCGCGGGTTTCTGTTCCCGCTCACCGTCAAGCAGGTCAAGAACGCGAGGGCCATGCAGGAACTGAAGCCGGAGATGGATGAGATCCGGCGCAGGCACAAAGACAACCGGCAGAAGCAGCAGGAAGCCATAATGGAACTCTACAAAGAGCGCCGGATGAACCCTCTGGCCGGTTTCCTGCCCCTGCTGGTGCAGATGCCTGTGTTCATAACGATGTACCGGGTGATCCGGCACTTCGAGGAGACCTTGCGGGGCTTCGACTCGGGCGGTCTCCTCTGGTTTACCAACCTCACCGCGGCGGACCCTTACTTCATCCTACCGGTCGTCTCTGCCTCGATAATGGTCCTGGCCGGGGAGGTCTCCTCGAAGAACGTCAACCCCGCCCAGAAGAGGATGATGCGTTTCCTGCCCCTGGTGTTCACGGTTTTCATAGCCCGATTCCCCGCTGGCCTGTTCGTCTACTGGATCACCTCGAACACCTTCACCCTCGTCCAGAACCTCCTGATCTACCGCCCCGGACAGGGCCGCCCGGTGACCGATCCCGCGGAGCCCATCACACCATCGAAGCCCCCGGAAGAAACCCGTTCCCAGGATAGCTCCGGGCAGACGAACGGCACGTCGAACCAGAAGGCGAAAGCCTCTCGACGCCGCAGGAAGCGAAAGAAGAAAAGGTAGCGGCCCCGAAAGCCGGCCCCGGAGAGGTCCACCGTAAAAGTTAAGAAAAATTAAGTAAAGGTGTTGACAAGAATTTGGCTGGGGCGTAGAGTACCTGCGCTGTTGTAATCGTCGTGAAAGGACCGAAGGCTAGATGCAGATCTTTCACACCGACATGGGGATGAGGGTCCGTATCACGGGTGCCGGAACTCCGGTGTTCGGGGGAGAGGTGCGTCCCGAGGTCCGCGAGGTCACGACGAGATACTGAGTATTTAGCTTACACCAGTTTCTCAGAGAGGCCCCCGGACAACCGGAACGGGGGCCAAAGTTTTGCGCCGAGAGGCGAGCCGGCAGGCTAAACATCGGTCTCCGATCCCCACCACGGACTATCAGGCATCGCCAGGAGTCCACGCGACGGAGAGAGAAGAGGAGACCGACATGTTCAACGACTACCACTATCTGGCCCTGCAAGATCGGCCTGCCCGCGAGTTGGATCTCGCCGAGCGGATGGCCGAGCGCCGACGATACGCCCGTCCCGAACGGGAGCAATCGCTACGCGCCCGGATGGCGCGCAGGCTCTTCGACCTGGCGGTCGCCGCCGAGAGAGAAGAGACCTGGCGTGTGGTCTGGGAGAGGCTAGAAGCCCGGGGGCGTCTGTAAGACGGGCGCCCCTCTCGGGATTTGAGGAAAGAGGTGATCCAAGATGAACGCATTGGAACTTAGAGAAGTCCAGAAGAGCTTCAAGAAACGCCGGGGCGAGGTTGTGCGCGCCCTGGCCTCCGTCTCGCTCGCGGTGGAGCGGGGTGAGGTGGTCGGCATCCTCGGGCCAAACGGCTCGGGCAAGAGCACGCTGGTGCGTGTGATCTCCACGCTCGTGGCCCCCGACTCGGGAACGGTCGAGGTCTTCGGCGTGGACGCCGTCAGGCATCCCAAGAAGGTGCAGCGCGGCATGAACCGGGTGAGCGTCGAGGCCAGCTTCTTCAAGAAGCTCTCGGCGATGGAAAATCTGCTCTACGGTGCCAAGCTCTACGGCGTCACCAGCCGCGAGGCGCGCCCGAGGATAAAGGAGATCCTGGAGAACATTGGCTTCGCGCAGAAGCGGGCGCTGGAGCCAATGGAGCACCTCAGCCGGGGTATGCAGCAGAAGATCGCGCTCGCGAGGGCGCTGTTGACCAGCCCGGTCCTGATGCTCCTCGACGAGCCGACGACGGGCCTGGATCCTAGGAGCAAGAAGGACGTGCAGGCGTTTATCCGCAGAATACGGGAGGCGCACGACTCTTCGATCCTGTTGTGTACTCACGACATGGACGAAGCGGAGGAACTGTGCGACCGCGTCGGCATCATGATGGACGGAAAGATACTGGCCCTCGAAAAGCCGGAAGAACTCAAGCGCCGCTATGCAAGCAACGGGAAAGTCCCGAGCCTCGAAGAGACGTTCATGGCGGCGACCGGATACTCCGTCGAAGAGGCATCGGCGGAAGGAGAGGAATAATGCAGAACATGCTCAAGCCCCGGTGGCTGATCGAACTGATCGCCGTGTGGGGCTATGTACAGCGCAACTACTTCTTGACAAAGCGGTACTTCATGTGGGAGATCGTGTGGATCGTGTACATCACGGCGAACGCGATGGCGATCACGTACATCGGCAAGGGTGCTGGGGAGTTCGGGAGCGGTATCGATACCGGACGCCTGATGACGTTTCTGCTCGCGGGAGCCCTGATCTGGAGCTACCTCTCGGTGCTCTTCGACGTTCTCTCTGAGACGGTTAGCTGGGAGCGCTGGGAAGGGACAATCGAGTACACGTTCATGAGCCCGTCGAGCCGCGTCACGCATCTGCTCGGGATGGGCTTCTACGCGGTGGTCTACGGTATAGCCCAGATCACGGTGATGCTCGTCGCCGTCTCGTTCTTCTTCGATCTGGATCTCTCGAAGGCGAACTATCCGGGCGCTTTGCTGGTGCTAGGCGTCGCGAGCGTCTCGCTGGTGGGATTCGGGATAGTCGCCGCCGTGTTGCCGCTCCTCTCTCCGGAGAAAGGCCAGCAGGTGAGCTACATAGTCTCGTCTCTGTTGCTGCTCGTCTCCGGCGTCTACTACAAAGTGAGCGTGCTCCCAGAGTGGATGCAGTTCATCGCGAAGTTCTCGCCCGTCACCTACGCTCTCGACGGAATCCGGGCGGCACTCCTCGATGGCGCGAGCATCGCGCAGCTCTGGGACAGCATCCTGATCCTTCTGGTAATGGGCGTCGTCTTCGTGCCGCTCGGGCTCTTCGTCTTCCACCTCGGCGAGAGCTATGCCAAGCGCACCGGCAAGCTCAAGAGAAGCGGGTAATTGGCGAGCTACAATCCCTCGTAGATCTCTGCGAGGGAAAGCTTCATTTCCAGGCATGGGATTGGTAGTTCGCCTTCGTCCACGAGATCGGCGCGTCGCCACACGCCGTCTTCGCCGCGGAAGTGACGCTCGATCCACTTCCGGTCCTGGGCGACGATCAGGTACGCTTCGAGGTTTGGCATGCGCTTGTAAGCTGCGAGCTTTTCACGCCTGTCCGTCGTCTCGGTGCCGGGGGATATGACCTCTACAGCAAGGCACGGATCGTTCTCCATGTACGGGTCTTCCGATTCGGAGCCGCAGGCGACCATCACGTTCGGGTAATATACGGTGTCTGCCGCCGTCCTGAGCTTCACGGTCTCCATGTAGACTCGACAGGGACCATCAGATGCCGCGTCCGCGAGCCTGCGATAGATGTTGCCGGAGATCCGATTGTGCCGCTTGGTGGCCTCGACCATCGCGTGGATCGTGCCGCCCACGTACTCGTGGCGAACCGTCGCCGATTCTTCGAGCTTCAGATACTCTTCGACACTCGGCAGCCGGTGTGAAATGGCGGGTTCAGCCACACGGCGAGTATATCGTTGCCACCGGAGCTACCGCCGGTTCAGATGGCCGGGATCTGCGTCTCCGGGGCGGGTCGGCCGGTGTCAAGCCACTTCTTGTCGCTACGGGCGCTCTCGACGGTCTTCTCGATGAAGTGGACGCCCCGCGCGCCCTCGTGGACGGTCGGGAAATCCATCGGGAAATCTTCGGAGTGGTGTCCATCGAGCCGGGTCCGGACGGCCGCTGCGAAGCCCAGGTAGACGTTGGCGAACGCCTCGATAAAGGCTTCTGGATGGCCGGCGGGCAGCCTCGTCGCCGCCTGCGCTTCTTCGCAGAGGTAGTCATTGCCGCGCCGGAGGATTCTTTCGGGCTCTCCGAGGAGGGTGTGGCTCAGGTGGTTCGGTTCCTCCTGACGCCACCGTAGGCCGCCCTCCGTACCGTAGACGCGAAGGGAGAGTCCGTTCTCCTCGCCGGTGGCGATCTGCGAGGAGATCATCACGCCCCTGGCGCCTCCGTGGTAGTGGATGAGGAGGTTTGCATCGTCGTCGAGGCGACGTCCGGGGACGAAGGTCGTGAGGTCGGCGCAGATGGCCTCCATCTCCAGGCCTGTCACGGTGGAGACCAGGTTCTCGGCGTGCGAGCCGATATCCCCGACGGCGCCCGCGATGCCGGACTTGTCGGGATCGGTCCTCCACCCGGCCTGCTTGTTGCCGGAATCTTCGAGGCGGGTCGCCAGCCAACTCTGGCTGTACTCGACGATGACCTTCCGGATCTCACCAAGTTCTCCCGCGCTGACTATGTGGCGCGCCTGCTTGACCATCGGGTAGCCGGTGTAGTTGTAGGTGACGCAGAAGACGACGCCGGTCCTCTCGACGGTCTCGACGAGCTTTTGGGCCTGACCGAAGTCGAGGACCATGGGCTTGTCGCACACGACGTTGAAGCCCGCTTCGGCGAAGGCGTGGGCCACGGGGAAGTGGAGGTGATTCGGGGTGACGACGCTGACGAAGTCCACGCGCTCCTCCGGGGGGAGGTTGCTCTCGGCTTCGAGCATCTCCTCCCAACCCGCGTAGTTGCGGTCGTCGGGGAGGCCGAGGTCCCGGCCGGAGG
>JACCTS010000075.1 GCA_013812245.1 Rubrobacter sp. | reverse complement strand
GTAACGGGCTGCTGCGCGTGCAGCAGGGCCACGCCGCCGCCAGGAACGATGCCTTCCTCAAGGGCCGCGCGGGTCGCGGACAATGCGTCCTCCACGCGATGCTTGCGCTCCTTGAGCTCCGTCTCGGTCGCGGCGCCCACCTTGATGACGGCCACGCCGCCGGCCAGCTTGGCGAGCCGCTCCTGCAGCTTCTCGCGGTCGAAGTCGGAGTCGGTGGACTCGAGCTCGGAGCGGATCTGGTTGATGCGCCCCGTGATGCGCTCGGTGTCGCCCGCGCCGTCGACGATGACGGTGTCGTCCTTAGTTATGACGACCCTGCGGGCCCGGCCGAGCTGGTTGAGCTGGGTGTTCTCCAGCTTGAGACCCAGTTCCTCGGTGATGACCTCGCCGCCGGTGAGGGTGGCGATGTCCTCCATCATCCGCTTGCGCCGGTCGCCGAAGCCAGGAGCCTTGACCGCCGCCGCGTTGAACGTGCCGCGCAGCTTGTTGACGATCAGGGTTGCCAACGCCTCGCCTTCCACGTCCTCGGAGATGATGAGGAGCGGACGGTTGGACTGCATGACCTGGTTCAGAAGCGGCAGAACGTCCTGGACGTTGCCGATCTTCTGGTTGGCGATCAGGATGTACGGGTCGTCCAGCGACGCCTCCATCCTCTCCTGGTCCGTGACGAAGTAAGGGCTCAGGTAGCCCTTATCGAACTGCATACCCTCGGTGAACTCGAGCTCCAGCCCGAAGGTCTGGCCCTCTTCGACGTTCACCACGCCATCCTTGCCGACCTTATCTATGGCGTCGGCGATGACGTTGCCGATATCTTCCGAACGAGCCGAGATGGCGCCGACACGCGAGATCTCATCGCGCCCGGATATCTCCGTGGACTGGCCCTTGATGGCCTCAACGGCCACGGTCACGGCCTTGTCCACGCCGCTGCGCAGGATGACCGGGTTGGCCCCCGCGGCCACGTTCTTCAGGCCCTCGCGCACGATGACCTGCGCCAGAACGGTCGCCGTCGTCGTCCCGTCGCCCGCGACGTCGTTGGTCTTGGTCGCAACTTCCTTGACGAGCTGCGCGCCCTGGTTCTCGAAGATGTCCTCGAGCTCGATCTCCCGGGCAATCGTCACGCCGTCGTTGGTGATGGTCGGCGAACCGAACTTCTTGTCCAACACGACGTACTGGCCCTTGGGACCTAGCGTCACCCTGACCGCGTCGGCGAGCTTGTTTACCCCGCCTTCCAGCGCCCGGCGTGCCTCGCTGTCGAACTTCAACTCCTTATGCGCCACCTGAGTCCTCCTTTGTTAGACTACACAGGTCTTTGCGGGGATCCCCGCTCTTCGGCACTCTGGCGTCTAGAGTGCCAATGTCGAGAGTATATTCCTGGAAGCGCTACAATTCAAACCATGAACGGTATGAATGTAACCGGATCTATTCCCGACAGGATTCCCAGCTTGAGCCGCATCCCGAAGGAGTTGGGACGCGAAGAGCGTCATTGCGAGCGCTGCGAGGCGCGAACGGAACACATCCTGTACCGCGTTCCAAAGAAGCTGGTCGTTTTCTACGTCAAGAATCACTCGGAGAACGTACACGCGACGTGCGCCACGTGCGCCAGGAGCACCGTTCTCACGGGCGAGGAGCGAGAGCGCGTCCTCTCAGGGACGCAGGCTTCCTAGACGCTGCGGGCGTTCAGGCCGAGGTAGTCGGGAAACGGGATGACTGGAGAACGGACTGCGGCGGCCCCGATCATGGCCGCGTTATCCGTGCAGAGTTCGGGCGGTGGCACGATGAGCCGGAGGCCCAGCCTCTTGCACTCTTCCCTTAGCCTGCGCCGCAGTAGACCGTTTGCGGCCACTCCCCCGGCAACGACGAGCGTCGGGGATTCTTGGATGTCCGCTGCTCGCAGCAGCTTGCGGGAGAGCGCCTCGACAACCGCGGCCTCGTAGCTCGCGGCCAAGTGCGGATGTTCCTCGCGGGCTACCTCTTCTCCCAAAGCCTTGAGCTTGTAGAGTAGGCTCGTCTTCAGGCCGGAGAAGCTGAAGTCCAGGTTATTCCGCCCCTTCAGTGCGACCGGGAAATCGAATCGGGTGGGATCTCCGTCTTTCGCGGCTCTAGAAATGGCGGGACCGCCCGGGAACCCGAGGCCGAGCATCCTGGCACCCTTATCGAGGGCCTCGCCCGCCGCGTCGTCCAGGGTCTCGCCGAGGAGGTTCATCCGGCCGTCAGCGTCCACGGAGTAGAGGGCGGTGTGTCCGCCTGAGGCGATCAGGGCTACGAAAGGCGGCTTCAACTTCGGGTCCGCCAGATAAGCCGACGCGACGTGCCCCTCCAGATGGTTGACGGGCACGAGCGGAAGTTTCCGAGAGTAGGCGAGGCCCTTCGCCGCCGCCACCCCGACGAGGAGAGCGCCGATCAGTCCGGGCCGAACCGTCACCGCGACGCGCGTCACGTCGTCGAGAGAGGCGCCGGCTTCCGCGAGGGAAGCTTCGATCACACCGTCTATCCGTTCGAGGTGTGCGCGGGAGGCGACCTCGGGAACGACGCCGCCGTAGCGCGCATGTTCTGTCTGAGTGTGGACAACGTTCGAAAGCGCACGGCGCCCGTCGGGCTCGACGACTGCGGTGCAGGTATCGTCACACGATGTTTCGATGGCGAGGATCATAGGGTGTTTATAGCATTCCACGATCTCGTAATATGGCCGATCTCCCGCGCCGCTCACGATCCGCACTACAGGACTGGGGTAGGCTCCAAAAATGGAGGTCTACCTGGAAACCGAACGGCTGTTTCTGCGGCGCTTCACCGAGGACGATGTGGAAAACCTGCACGATCTCGACGGCGACCCGGAGGTCATGCGTTTTCTCACCGGCGGCGAACCGACGCCCCGAGGCGTGATCGAGAACGAGATCCTGCCCCGATTTCTCCGGTACCACGAGCGTTTCGATGGGTTCGGCATCTGGGCGGCTATCGAGAAGTCCACCGGAGAGTTCCTGGGTTGGTTCGGGTTCAAACCCTCGGAGGAAAGCGTCACCGATGAAGTGGAACTCGGCTACCGGCTTCGTCGTTCCGCCTGGAACAAGGGCTACGCGACCGAAGGATCCCGTGCCTTGATCCGCAAAGGCTTCACCGGGCTCGGCGTGCAGCGTGTGTTCGCACAGACGATGGCGGTCAACCTCGCCTCCCGGCGGGTGATGGAGAAATCGGGCCTGAGGCTGGTGAGGGCGTTCCACGAGGAATGGCCAAACCCCATCGCGGGGTCGGAACACGGGGAAGTCGAGTATGCGCTGCTCCGGGCTGACTGGGAACAGCAGGAGGAGGGATGAACGAGGGCCTGAGCCGTCAGAGGAACGGTTATACTCATCGTATGCGGATGTTTTCTTTGCTGTTCGCGCTCATCGCGCTGGTGATGCTGGCGATGTTCGTTATCTACCTGTTCCGGGGCCCGGTGGACCCCCTGATCGCCAGCGGCCTCTTCGTCAGCTTCCTCGCCTGCCTCGCTCCGGCCTTGCTCCTCCTGAAACCCTTCGAGAGCCAGGATGAACTCAGACGCCGGAGAGAGAAAGCAAGGCAGGATCGGGAGCGCCGCCGGGGACCTTCCGACTAGCCCCGGAGATCTCGGGCCATGAGCAACGCATCCTCATCGCCGTAGTAGCGGCGCCGGCGCCCAACCTCTGCGAAACCCAGGGCACCGTACAGTCCACGGGCTGCGGCGTTGCTCGGGCGCACCTCCAGATACGCGAAGCGGGCATCCGGGGACCCGGTGATGGCGCTCTCCACAAGGATTCTTGCGTAGCCCCGGCGGCGATGTTCGGGACGGACGGCCAGCGTCGTGATGTGCAGCTCGTCGCCGACGAGCTGCACAGCGATGTGTCCGACCAGAGCATCACCTTCCTCAAGCACGAGGAGCAAATTGAATGGACTCCGCAGCTCCTCGCGCCAGCCCACCTCGCCCCACGGCCGCGGGAGGCAGAGAGTGTCCGTCTCCAGGACCGTCGGGAGATCCGACGACTCCATCCGCCGAATAGTGGGGCGCGAGGAGCGGGCCGATGCTGGGTCGCTCACGGACGGCTCCAGGGGTTGAGATCCCGGCGCACCTCGGCATCGGGCTGGCGCACGTAGATAGGGACGAGATCCCCGGCCTCGACCGGCGAGAGATCGGCGGACAATACGTGGCCCGCCGCCGTGACCCGGTGCAGCGGAGATCCATCGGAAGGAATACGCCCGAGGCGCGAGAGCGCGTCCCGGTAACGCACCGCCCCGTCGCCGACCACGAGCGGTCCACCCTCCGCAAAAAGCTCCTCCGGTTTCAAACAATCTATCTCTCCGGCTCCTCCATCGGAGAACCGCTGGGCGAAGACTTCGCCCCGCTTCGCGTCGAGGACGGCCAGCACGTCGGAGGAGACAGAGAGAGCCGGGGCTGCGAGAGCCGCCAGGGTGGAGTTCCCGGCAAGGGCGGCGCCGGTTCCCAGGGAGAGCGCCCTGGCGGTGGAGGCCGCGATGCGGATGCCGGTGAACGTGCCGGGACCGACGCCGGCCAGCACGCGCTCCACGGCGGATAGCTCTTCCCCGGCAAGGTTCAGCGCCGCGTGGACGGCTGGTAGCAACGCCTCCGACGCGCCGCGGGCTGTGACGGAGATCTCCGCCAGAACCTCTCGCTGCCCACCGTCCGTCCGGGCGACAGCGACGGCGACGACGGGGGTCGAGGTGTCGAATGCCAGTATCAGCACCGTTCGAGACGCTCCGTGACGGGACCTTCGAGGCTCACCCGGCGCGTGGCGGGCGTCCGGTGAGAGATGCGCACGACACTGGGATCATCCAGCAGGTCGAGCGCGGGTTCGGCCCACTCCACGAACGTCACGGCGCGGGGGTCGAGGTAGTCGTCGAGCTCCAGAACATCCCGCGAGCCGATCTCTTCCAGCCGGTAGAGATCCAGATGGTTTATTTCGACCGGTCGTCCGTCAACGATCCCCTCGTAGCTGCGGGCGAGCTGGTATGTGGGACTCGTCACCCTTTCGGCGATGCCGAGAGACTCCGCGGCGGTCCGCACGAAGGTCGTCTTTCCCGAGCCGACCTCGCCGGAGAGCACGATCACATCGCCCGGCACGAGGGCTCGCGCCACCCTTACCGCCAGTCTTTCCAGGGCTTCCTCATCCAGGTCTTCCCACACTATGGCGGGCATCGGACCGGCTACCAGAGGCCCGGCTGGAGAGGTTCCCGCTCCGCCACGGTGCGTCCGGGGGCGCGGGGGACGTTCAGGGTCTCGTAGGTGGAGGGACGGTCGGATTCCAGCAACTCCGGCAGACGGGAGAAGTCTGAGATCAGGAACGCCCGGTCCGCCGGTGTGTAGAGCGCCCGGGAGAAGTCGAGCGTCGGCAGAACGTATCGTCCGTCGAGCGGCACCGCCCGGCCCCGAATGCGGGAGACAGCCTCCTTGCGGCCGGTTAGAACGCGGCTCGCCATGTCCCCCATCGCCACCACCACCTTCGGATCCACGGCCGCGAGCTGGGCGAGCAAATACGGACGGCACGTGCTGACCTCGCCAGGTTTCGGGGAGCGAGGCGGAGACTCCGGGGGCCGGCACTTGACGAGGGTGGTGAGATAGACATCCTCGCGGCCCAGGCCAGCGGAAGACAGCAGCCGGTCCAGGAGCATCCCGGACGCGCCGCCGAACGGTTTGCCGTCCCGGTCCTCGTTGAAGCCAGGGGCCTCGCCCACGACGAACAGCCCGGCGTTCAGGGGTCCATCGCCGAAGACCACGCGGGTCCGGCTGTGGCACAGGCCGCACTTCGTGCAGCCCAGGGCCTCCTTCTGGGCCTCCGCGAAGTCCATCGAAATCAGTACACCTCGCTCTCGGGGAGGACGGCGCCGAGCACCAGGTAGCCGACGGGAATCAGCCAACCAGGGCCGGGTAGAAAGAGCGTTCCCAGCACCGCGAGGAGCCGCACCACGTTCGAACTCCACCCGAAGTGAAGGGCCAGCCCGCCGCACACGCCCAGGATCAGGCGGTCCCTCTTCGTTCGTTTGATGTCCATGGCGCGCCCTCCGTTTCGTTGCGATGGAACGATCCGATAATATCCTTACACGAGTGTTTTGTGAAGCACGGCGGAGGAGGTGACAGTGGCCAACAGCATGAGAGTCTACCTGATCACCCTGGCGGAGCTCGTATCCGTTCCCATTTCCGAGAAAGCCGCCCTTCTGGACGCGGAGTTGAAGGAATACGACAAAGCAACGGGATTCTGGCGGCCCCGCCTGGAAGGCACGCTGCTCGAATGCTCGGCGCGGGTGGTCCAACAGGTGAGAGAAGAGATCCGGTTCGCCGACGACAACATCGAGAACGAGGAAGCGAAGAACAGGCGCAAACAGCGGGCTTACTCCAAGCGAGCTAACATGATGCACGCACTCTTTTTTGACTGGAAGACCTCCGAATCTCAGGATTGGGGAGGATCCGCGCCCGGCATTTTCGAAGCCAAAATCTTGAGGCATTCCGTGATGGTGTTCGGGGAGTTTTGCTCCATGTCGCAGAGTTTGCCCGAGCCGATCAAGAGCAGGTTCTCTACCCCTCCGAGCTACGAAGTTGGCACGGATTTCCCGCCGGACCTACCTGCCGACTCGCCTGTTCGAGCCATAGACCTGCCAGGTTGGTGGGTGTTCCATCGCAAAGAAATAGAGGCGCTCAAGCGAGGATACGGGAGCATGGACAAACATTTGCTCTTTAATGGCCGCAGGGAATGGGATGAGCTCTTCGAAGACCATGACAAATGTCCCGGGTACGATTTCGCGTTCTTCGAAGACGACGCGAGTTGGTGATGGTAGCGCAACCGGACGCTATCATGGACCA
>JACCTS010000068.1 GCA_013812245.1 Rubrobacter sp. | reverse complement strand
GGTCTCGTTACGATAACGAGACCCGACCCGTTTCTTCCATGCCCGGTAAGGCTCGAGGGAACCTTTAATACCGTAGGTGGCCCCTGTAGGGGAAGGTTACCGTTTCGACGTCGTCCTTGAAGAGAAGTATCCCGGTTACACCCTCGAAATCACCCGTGCCGCTGCCCTTTACGATGGGATGTTGACAACGCCCAAAGATCTCTCCAGTCAGGTTGGCCACGTCCTCGTACTTCGCCTCGAATCGGTAGGTCGTTCTGAACGTACCGGATTCATCTCCTATCGAGCCAACAAAGGTCTCGGTCCCCGTCTCTCGGTAGGTCCCGCTGGGCGAGCTTTTCTGGGTCTCGATGAACGTGTAGAGACAGCCTTCCAAGTCCCCGTCCAAGATGAGCGCATAGTCGGCGCCCACAAGTTTGGCGTTACAGGTCTGCTTGTCGCCATAAACGCCGACCCCTGAGATCTGCGTGGCTCCACCGGTGTGCGCCGGGGACGGAGCCGCCGAGATGTCCTTGGCTGCAACTAGCGCAATGGCCAGCGCGAGGGCGCCCGCCAGCACGCACACCATCAGGGTGCGGTGCAAAGTAATGTTCATGCCTCTGTTGTCCTTTCCTCTGATGCCCTTGCTTCACCCTGGTCTTCCGAGGCGTATGTCAGATAGGTGTCGGAAAGCCCATACCGCCCACACAACCCCTTCCTCCCCTCATCTGTAGGGGATATAGAAGGTAGCGGGTCGCACCACTGGCTCCCCCGGCCCTGTTGGGTGCCCGTCTTCCATAGGGCGGGGTTCTTGGCCTCTACCTTGTGCCTGCCGTTTCTTCGACCGCTATTCCAACACGCCTTTGCGCTAGGCGCATCACTCAAATGTAGTATTTATTACAACATCCTTCGCGAACTTCTTAGAACTCCGTACATCGGAAGTTCGCGGGTATGGACATTGGGCGAAGTAGGGCGAATAGGCCAAGATAGTCCGTTTGGGGGATGTGCCGCACTCGGCTTCGGAGCTATGATGCCTTCGTTTCATAGCTCGACGAAGGGAGATCACCGTGTCGGCAGAAGAGAACAAGGCCGTCGTCCGTCGCCTGGTAGAGGAGGTCTACAACGACAACGATCTGGACCTCATCGACGAGCTCGTGGCGCAGGACTACGTCAACCACGCGGCCGTCCCCAAGCATCAGCACGGCACCGAGGGCTTCAAGCACGTCAATAGGTGGGCACGCGCCGCCTTCTCGGACGCCCACTTCACGATAGAGGACATGATCGCCGAGGGGGACATGGTGGCGTGCCGCATAACGGCCAGCGGCACCCAAAATGGTGAGTTCCAAGGCTCGCCTCCTACCGGCAAGCGGTTCAGCGTAGATCACGTCCACTGGCACCGTGTGGTCGACGGGAAGTTGGTCGAGCACTGGGCTGTGAGGGACGACGTGGGCATGATGCAGCAGCTCGGTCTGCTCTCCTAGCCGAGAGATCCGCCAACCAGACCACCTTCCGAGAACCCCGACAGGGCGAAGTTCCGAGAATTCACCTTCCGAGACTGTCTGAAAAAGCGTCGGTGGATCGCCTACGGTTCGACCCATGGCGAGCAAGAGATACCCGACGGACCTCTCGGACACCGAATGGTCGTTGCTGGAACTGCACTTCCCTCTCCCAAAACGGCGGGGACGTCCGAGGTTGCACAGCCCGCGCGAGATCCTCGACGCCATCTTCTACGTCCTCAAGAGCGGCTGCCAATGGAGGATGCTGCCGAAGGACTTCCCGCCCTGGAAGACCGTCTTTCACTACTTCAGGGCGTGGAGGATGGACGGCACCTGGGAGAGGACCAATCGCGTCCTGCGCCGGCGTCTGAGGGAGAAGATGGGCCGCCATCCCGAGCCGAGCGCGGGCATCGTGGATGCACAATCCGTGAAGACCACCGGGGTGGGCGGAGAGCAGCGCGGATTCGACGGCGGAAAGAAGGTGAGAGGCCGCAAGCGCCACATCCTGGTGGACACCGAAGGATTGCTGATCGAAGCGAGGGTCCACAGCGCCAAGGTGCCAGACCAGGACGGCATCAAGCGCCTGCTCGATCCGGCACGGGACCGTCTGCCGCGCCTCTCCTACCTGTGGGCGGACGCCGGCTACCGGGGACGGGGTAAGGACTGGGCGGAGGGATCGCTCGGCGTGGAGGTGGAGATCGTGAATCGCTCTCCCAAACCGCCGCCCGAAAAGGTCTTGCGGATCTGGGCGCGGGAGTGGTTCAAGGAAGGGCGCCAGATGGACCTTAGCAAGTTGCCCAAGCGCCCGGCCTTCGAGAACCTTCCGAGGCGTTGGGTCGCGGAGCGCACCTTCGCGTGGATCTCCCACAACCGGCGCATGTCCAAGGATTACGAGCGACTGTGTTCGGCGGGCGAGGCGTTCGCCTACGCAGCCATGACGCGGCTGATGGTGAGGAGGCTCGCGCGTGCCTGACACTTTTCAGACAGTCTCGAAGTAGATTTTCTCAGAAGTTCGCAAACAAAGTTCCGAATCTAGTCCATTTGCGGGATGTGCCGACGGTCCCGCCTCCTCGATACTAAAGGAGTTAGCAAGCAGGGGCTGAACGCTTGCTCTTCATTCAGCCCCACGAAAAGGAGCGGACATGGTGAGAACGGGAAAGCTAAAGCTAGGGGTGGTTGCCGCGGGGCTGGCGGTGGTCCTGGCGGTAACTGTGCTTGCGCTGCTGGCGACGCAGCCCGCGGACGCGGCCTCCAAGTACAAGGTCGTCACCAGGACCTTCTCCAACTCGCAGCCGATCACGATTCCCTTGGGAGGCGGCGCGGCTACGCCCTACCCCTCGGAGAAGAACGCGAGCGGCTTCAAGAAGGGCAGGATCCTCGACGCGAACCTGACCCTCAAGACCTTTAGCCACACCCACCCCGACGACGTGGACGTGATGCTTTCCCACAGGGGGGTGAACCGCACCGTGATGTCCGACGTGGGCGGCTCCGGCGACGCCTTAAATATCGCCCTCAAGCTCGACGACGAGGCGACTCTCCCGCTGCCCGACGAGGCCCAGCTCACCGGCGGCACGTTCAAGCCGACCAACTTTGGAGGCTTAGAGGTCTTCCCGGCACCGGCACCGACCCCAAGCGGGCTAGCGGAACTCTCCGGCTTCGACGGCAAGAACCCCAACGGCCCCTGGCAGTTGCGGGTTGCCGACGATTTTTCGGGACACGACGGGGGGCAGCTCGCCGGCGGTTGGAGCATCACGATCAAGGCCAGGGTCCTCCGGTAAGGCCGCACGACCAGGGGCCGTGGCCGCTCATAGACTCGGCCCCCTTGCGCGACCTCGGCGTCCGGCCTACGATGATTCTTGGTCATCGTCACTCCGTTTCCGATCGGTTGACTTACTAACTCACCTTACGCACGGGCTTGAGATAGTCGCAAGC
>JACCTS010000065.1 GCA_013812245.1 Rubrobacter sp. | reverse complement strand
TCCCGTCCGGCCAGCCGGTAGTGGTGTGCGATCTGGGCGGCCGAAGAACCCTTCTCCCGGCGAGCGCGGGCTGCGAGCGTTCCCGCCACGCGTCGATGCAATAGTCGTCTCCTCGCCAGGCTGGTCTCCTCGTAGGCCAGGGCCCGCAACTTGTCGTGGGAAAAGTCGTACAGAGGTGAGCCCTCGCCGGACTCGGTTGGGACCTCCCGGATGAGGCGGTGGGAGATCAACTCTTCCAGCGCCGTTACGGTCTCCTCTTCGCCCCGGCCGCTCGCCTCGCGCAGGGTGTCGAAGTCGAAGGAACGTCCGATCACGGCGGCGGCGGCGAGCAACTGACCGCCGGTCTCGCCGGGCTCCCGGAGCCTGCCGCGCAACAGGCTCTGCACGCCGCCAGGCAGCGACCACGCCTCGCCGCCGGGGTCCAGATCCCCCCTGGATATCGCCGTGAGGTACTCGATCAGGAAGAGCGGCAACCCTTCCGTCTCCCGATACAATCTTTCGCCCAGCTCCGGCGATGCTCCACTGCGGGCCACCATCTCCCTGACGGCGGTTTCGTCGAGGCGCAAGAGTCGCACGACGGTCGCCATCTCCCGCGTCTCCGACACCAGGGCGCGCAACCGATGGTCCTCCGGCACCAACTCCTCGCGCCAGGCGACGAGCACCATTAGCGGGCGCCCGCGTAGCCTCCGAACTAGATAGGAGAGCAGGTCGAGTGAGGCTTCGTCGGCCCACTGGAGGTCGTCTACGAACAAGATGCCAGGAGGCGAATCGTCCCGTGACGCGTCCCCGAGCGCCGCGAGGAGCGTCCGTACCACCCCTTCGAAGAACCGGCTACGGGCTCCCGGCGTGTCCAGCGGTGGGAGGGGCGTGACCTCCGGTAGCTTCCCCGCTAGCGCGGGCAGGAGGCGCGATGCCTCGGCGAGGGCGCCCGGCGGCGCTTGCTCTAACCGCGCGGCGAGCTCCGGCCGCTCCGCCGCTGCCTCCAGAGCTTCGACGAACGGGCCGTAGGCGAGATCCATCTCCCCCCCATAGCACCGTGCGGTGAGCACCGCCGCGCCGCGCCCAGCGGCGCTCGCCAGAAACTCCTCCGCTAGACGGGTTTTCCCAATACCGGCTTCTCCTTCGAGCACAACGAGCGCGCTCCCGGCGGCGGCGTAGGCTTCTTCCAGCGCGGACCATCCGCTGTCCCGGCCGATGAGCGGGCTCCCGTTTGCAATGGAGGATGTAATCGCGGGGCTGGTATCGGCGGGCACGGGTGCAGCTTCATGGCCTGGAGGTATGTCCGGCATCGGATCAGACCCCGTACCCGGTGCTGTGTTGGCGGGGAGAGGCGGGATGTCGGAGCCTTCCTGGATGGCGCGGTAGAAGAGCGTGGTCTCTTCCAGGGGCGCGACGCCCAACTCTTTTTCGAGGATGCGCACGCATTCGCGGTACTGGCGCAGGGCGGAGGCGCGCTCCTCGGAGAGGGCGTAGAGTTGCATCAGGGTGCGATGGGCCGGCTCGTGTAGCGGGTCGAGCAGCAACCGTCGCCGGGCGCTGGCGATGGCTGCCTCCCATTCTCCGGCGGTCCCATGTCCCCAGGCGAGTTTCTCCAGGACGCCAGCAAGCTCTCGACGCAGTTCTTCGGCCTGGAAGTACTGCCAGTCGTCGAAGGCGAAGCTGTCCCGTAGCCCGAAACCGGCCAGGAAGTCGTCCCGATACAGGGAGACCGCCTCGGAGAGTGGCGGCAGGCACGCCGGACACACTTCGGTCTCCGGGTGGCCGTGATCCGCGCACTCCGCCAACAACTCCCGGAAACGGTCTACGTCAACCCAAACGGCTTCGTGGTCGAGCCCGACCATATCCCGGCTGACCTCCAGCCAACCCTCCTCGCGGGCGCGGGCCAGTGAAGAGAGGGTTCGGCGCAGGGCGGCCCTGGCGCGCTTCTGGCCGTGATCCGGCCACAACAAGCCAGCCAGGGTGTCGCGGGTCTGGCTGCGCCGGGTGAGCGCCAGATACGCCAGAAGGGCAACGGCCTTGCGCGTATCCACCTCCAGCAATGCGCCGCCCACCTCGATCCGGGGCGGGCCGAGCAGGTACAGGCCTGGACGCGTCACGTTCTCATCTCCTCCACCGATTATGCCGTCATCCTCAGTAAATCGCAACGAGAAAGAGTCAAACAGAGATGCCGTAACGTTTCAGGGTTCGGGTTTCCTTTCCCGGACGCCGCTATACTGGCGGTTTCCTGGGGAATTGGAGGAGAACAGTCGCGAAGACCGCCGCTTTGAGATGGCTCGCACGCGCTGGCGCTGTGCTCGCCGGGTGGCTCTTCCTGCGGCGGGAGCTGCGGGCGGATGGCCGACGGACTATCGTAGAGTGGCTGCTCGAGGACCCTGCGGTGCTCGAAGCCGCCGAAGCATACTCGCGGGAGCACGGGGTGCCCTTGTCAGAGGCCTTCCGGCGGGCGGAGAGGTATGCGTGGGAGATCTCTCCATCGCCGGATTCTGGACTCTACTTCCGGGTCGGTGTTCCGCTTGCCGGGCTGGTGGTTCGCTTCCTTTACGGTAATCGGCTGCGCTCCGGTGGCGAGGAGAACGTTCCGAAAGCTGGTGGGGAGACGGGCGTGGTCTTCGTGATCAACCACCGGAGCAACCTGGACTACGTCATCCTGGGACACCTGATCGGGAAGAAGGCGGCATTGAGCTTCGCCTCGGGGGAATGGGCCTCCTTCTGGCCCCTGGGACCGCTCGTGCGGGCGATGGGATCGTTTTTCGTGCGACGGGGCTCGGGTGACGCCCTCCACCGCCGGGTGCTGGAGCGGTTCGTCCAGAGAGGTCTGGAGGGAGGCCTCACCCCTGCCATCTTCGTGGAGGGTGGCCTGAGCCGTGACGGGCGTCTCCACGAGCCGAAAACCGGCCTCCTGGACTACGCGCTTCGACGCTTCGACTTGGCCGGAGAGCGTGACCTGCTGTTCGTCCCGGCCGCTATCAACTACGACTGGGTGCTTGAAGACGGGAGCCTGCGGGCGCTTGGCGAGCCACATCCATCCGGCGTCCGGTCCGTGTTCTCGACGCTCTTCTTCATACTTCGCAGGATACGCCTTGCGCAGCGTAGTCCCGACCGCCTAGGCCACGCCGCCGTAAGGTTCGGGACGCCCGTTTCGACGCGTGGGTGGGCAAGGTCCCGGAACGTGGACTTCCGAACCCTCGAACCGGAGGCGCGAGTTGGGCGGGTGCGGGAGTTCGCCCTGGATCTCATGGAATCCGTCGGCAAGCTCGTTCCAATCGTGTCCGTTCCGATCGTGGCAAGGGTGCTGCTCGAAGCTTCCGAGGAGGCGCTGGCGCGGGAGGAGATACTGTCCCGCTCGTGGATGCTCGTATCTGAACTCGAACGGCGGGGGGCATGGGGGTGTTTCGAGGGGGATGCGGCCATCGAGGCGGCGCTTCGGATTCTGGTCTTGCGGCGGATGGTGGTTCAGCAAGGAGATGGCTACCGGACCGCGCCCGAGAGCGTGAAGCTCCTGCGTTTCTACGCGGCTTCGATCTCACATTTTCTCCCGGAGGAATCCAGTAAGAACGACTACAGCGGTTCTCGTATTGACTGATCTATAGATGCTGAGTCTCGCTCGTCTCAGCAATGATGTTGCGGAGTGGGGCTCCCTGAAACCCGAAACCTGTTGCCCCAGTTTGGGAAGAGGCGCAGCCTTTTCCCAAACTGCTCTAATCGCCCTCCGGGATTATCCTCGCGGCCCGCAGCGTATCTTCGAGAATGGTGCGCCCTTCAGGGATGCGGAGGAAGCCGCGGTGGGTTCCCCTGTACCAGGCGATGCGGGGTTCCTGCCAGTGGCGCCACAGGCTGGCGGCTTCGATGGGCGGCACCACGCGGTCAGCTATGCCGGCGAAGATCGCACGCCGGTCGTGGCCGACCAG
>JACCTS010000061.1 GCA_013812245.1 Rubrobacter sp. | reverse complement strand
GTATTGCGTTCGCGGTGGTATCAGAGTGGTATCAACTGAGGCATAGCTCCTTCACGATCCTGCTCACCCGCGCACGCATCCGAAGTACGTCTAGCACCTCGCCAGGCGCAATTACATCCAGCTTGGCCCCGACCGCTACTCCCACTGGATGCTCTCGATGGGTCGCAAAATCGCCGGCGGGATGGACGAGGCGTTGGGCTAGAAGACCTACTCTTGCCCTTCGCTTCCCCTTGGTGGTGGGTCGGGTCCCAGCCACAGCGAGACGTAGGTAGGCTGCATCGTCTCTCTAACCACGCTCGTCAAATCCTCGCTCAAGGCTCCCACGTGGGCGTGCTCATCCGTGGCCGCCGCTAAGCTGCTTGCCAGCAGCGAACAGTAGGATTGGGCAGGCCCCGTAGAGTGGCTGCAAATAGGGAGTTTCTCCTCATCGACAAATCCCCAACCGCTTGTATCGTGGGGACTGCTCCCATCCTCCTTGAGGCTGCCACCGCACCCTCCCAGAAGCGCTGCCATAGCGGATGGCAACCCCCACGGCGAGCGCCTCCGCTGCATCCGGTACCGCCAGCACTGCTAGTGCTAGCGCTACAGTGACCGCCACAGCTACGTCGGGAGCAGGCGAGGATGATGTGACGACGACATCCGTCGGCGAGGTGCTGCCAAGCACAGGAGGTCCCTCCCTGGTGGCATTGATGTCGGATGCGACGCTAGTCCTGTTGGTCGGTTCAGGATTGGTAGCGAGGCGACTGGTGCGCGGGGGCCGCTAAGTATTAGCCTCCAAGCGAGAGTAGGACGTCGATCCTAGAGGGTCGGGTGGGAGAAGTACGCTCCCACCCGACCGCATTGATGGGTACAGAAGCATCGTTCCGCGGGCACCTGCATCCCGAACTTCGGAGCACCCCAACAGTCAAACCACGAGCCACCTCTAGACCGTTACAAATCTTGCCGGGATCAGATTAAAGTGGGAGCGGCTTTGCAAATGTGATTGTCCCGGAGTCGAGGTCAATCTACACTACCTACGTCGCGCCATGAGTGACGTTGTGGGGAGAACCCGATGGTTGAGAAGCCATACCTCTTTGCCAACGACCGTCCCAGACAGAGAGCGGACGTAATTGCGCTGGCCCAAGAGGCAGAGGCCCGACATTTTCCGGGTCTCTTCTCGGAGAGCCCCGGTGACAACCTGGCGCTCTCACTCGCCATACTTGATCGTACCAAGCGAATCGCCGTTGGCACCGGTATCGCGGGCATCTACCTGCGCCATTCCCACACCATGGCGACTGGGGCCTCTTTGATCGAGGAACTTCACCCAGGACGCTTCCTGCTGGGCTTGGGCACTTCACACATACCATTTCATGAGGAGATGGGAGTCCGCTACGGTAAGCCTCTGGACGACATGCGGCGCTACGTGCACAACATACGCTCTGTAACCGAAGGAGCGCCGTGTCCTCCCATTTTAGTGGCAGCTTTGCGCAAGCGGATGAGCGCTTTGGCCGGGGAGATTGGGGACGGGGTGATGTGGGCGAATGCTGCGCTTTCACACCTGCCATTTTCGCTCGCCCAGATTCCGCCTGAACGACGATCTAACATGATCTTGAGCAACTCGGCCCCGGCGTGCGTTTCGGAAGACCGCGGGGCTGCGCTCATGGCGATCCGACGCTACTTGCTGTTCTACCTGAAACTCCCCAACTACCAGAACTACTTTCTCGAGGCCGGCTACGAAGAGGAGGTGGTGGCCGCCCGGTCCGCCATAGGCAACGGTGACGACGAGAGCCTGATGGCCGCGATCCCAGAGAGGATGGCTTCCGATGTCGCACTCTTCGGCACGAAGGCTGAAGTGCTCGAGAAAGCCGAAGCCTGGGCTGCGGCAGGTATCACCCACCTCGTGCTCGACTGCACCTCCACGACCGGCGATCATCTCAAGGCTGCCTACGAGGTTATCGACGCCTTCGCATAGAGCAGTTTGCAGAGTAACTGCAAGCTTGCGACGCCGTGAGTAATAAGCGCCTGCTTAAGATACTTCAGGCTGAGGGTGCTTGGCGCCTTAGACCCTCCGCCAATAGGTGACTTCTCACGGTCTACGGTGGGGGCGACTCTCCCGACGGTAGCGAGCCCATCCTTCTCGGATGAGCCGTCCCACGACGATGACCACCTCGGCGAAAGCGTACTCAAGAGAGCCGACGAGCGGACTCGAACCGCTGACCTGCTCATTACGAGTGCGCGGTCGGTGGTTGCTGAGCGTTGCAGAGGTTTGCAAAGACCGTATAAGTAAGCTGTTTGTCGTTCTCTGTATTGCCTAATATTGCAGGGCATTGCGTCCGGGTTAGGGTCAAACTAGGGTCAAAAGTGCGTGGACTGCGCATCGCTGCTTCTTGTTCAAGCCTCGCTCATGGACATTAGTGTGGCGCCACCGCATGTAGCGAGCGGCCCGATACCCTAACGGCAGAGCAGTCGCTATCTCACTTCGCCACAGGCCATTTATACGAGATGCTGGATGTAGATTTACTTGGGGCCATCTTCGCCTCGAAAACGACCTCTTCCAGAACTATTTCCAGGTATCCCACAGCCTTCGTCCGTCCTTCCTGGCGTAGCTGTTGCAGCGCGTCCGCCAACCACGCAAGACAGACCTCGTTGTCCATGCTCAAGAAAGTCAGCCTCCACTCTTCTCCGAAAACCACGCTTGAACCGCTTCCCTTTTCAGATACGCGGAAGGCCGGAATTTTCGGGTCCGGCTCTTCCATCGTCACTCCCCAACCCAAGCAGGGAACACGTTTGTCCCCTTGTCCCTGTCTGGCGCGTCATCGTGATGGGGTAAAGGTGAGCACACCGCCCGCTTACCGGGTTCCCTCGCTTCATCATCATGGTCTTCTCTTTGCCTCCTCGCTCTACGAAGTTCATCCCAAGCTTCGCGCTGCACCAGTACCTATAAACTCACCCACTGCAGCTTCTACCGTTGGCACATCGTGGTAGCAGGCCCTGGAGACCCGATGTGGTGACCGTCCACCACGAAGTAGGCTTTGTAGAGCTTGTCGGGCGGCAAGCCTTCTGTACGGTGGAACACTTGGTCTATGCGCTTCCACCGCTCTCCCTCGTGGGCGGAAGGATCGGTCGAACTCATACCACTGCCTCACGCTGCCGACGATCTCGTCCACCTCTACTACCCTTGCCCCTAGGTGGAGGCGATTGTTAGCCTCAAGCTCGCTTCTGCAGTCTTCGAAGGAGAGCAACTTGTTTGGGGCGTGCTCTCGGTCGCGTCCCACGTCGCTCACCCCGGTACCGCCGCGTCTTGGGAGTCGAAGAAGTCCTTTACCTTTTTCAGGCCGAGGCGCATCCGGCCCTTCACGGTCCCCAGGGGAAGGTCCAGAAGGCCGGAGATCTCCACGTGCGTGTAGCCCGAGAAGTACGCTAGCTCCAGGACCTTTAGCTGCTCGTCCGGCAGCGTCTTGAGGGCCTCGCGCACCTGATCTCGCTGCGAGTTGCGCCAGGTCTCGGTGAACGCTTCGCTCGGTTGGACCTTGGGGGCGTCTGCCTGGACCCTGTCCTGCGTCCTGCGCCGGCTGGCGGTCGAGCGTAGCTGGTCCACGCCCCGGTTGTGGACTATGGAGAGCACCCAGGTCCGCACGCTGCCCCGATCTGCCCGGTAGCTCCCCGAGCTTCGCCATACCTTCAAGAACGCGTCCTGCACCAGATCCTCCGCCGATTGCCGCTCGCCCATCATCCGGTACGCCAGAGAGTACGCGGACCTGCTGTGGCGGTCGTACAAGGCGGCGAAAGCCTCGGCATCGCCGCCCTCCATGAGCGACATGAGGTCCTCGTCCGCCAACAGCGCGTACTGTCGATTCTGGTTCGCCACATATTGTCGATTCTGGTTCCCCACAAACAAGATCGTGTCAATCGCCAATATGCACTACCCAGATGAATCAAGCGTTAGGCGAGCATGAAGACTTCTTCATTATCCTCTCGGAAAACTTCCCGATACTGCAGACTCTATGACCTACTCTGCTCGCGATGCGCGCTCTCGCGTTGCGCGTTGCAAGGAGGAACGTCTACTCCAGCACGAGGAACCGCCGCTCAGCGTCGACGGTAACACTCTGAACCGGGATCAAAATCGTCTTTAGCCCGAAAAGCCCCACCTTGACCTCCGCGTACTCCGGGCCGCCGCTGCCATTCAAGAAAAGTCTCTTCAACCTCCCGATCTTCCGTACCCGGGGGTCACGGACCCAGTAACCCGCGCATTGTTCTGGCGTCTCGAACCCCTCGACGGGCCACGCGCCTCTCGTCGCCCGGGTTGCTGTCTGCGACATAGTTCTCTGCTCCTCCTTGGGACTCGCGAAGGCGCCTTCTAGCGGACGCCCTCGCGCTGAGCGTTCTTACCGTTCTTGTTACCGGCTCTAGCCGTGGCTCCACTAACGCCGGCCGCCAGTACCCTAGTACTCGCGCCGTAGGCGGCGGGCTACAGGCTTATCGCCGTCGCCCTCCACGCTCTGGGAAGAATCGACCTGCTGCCGGGTCTGCTGGTGCTGCTGGACCTGCTGCCTGGTCTCATCGCCCTTATCGTAGGCTTTCTGGACCAACTCCTGGGCCGTACCCTGGGCGCCGAGGCCGAACGCTATGGCTGCGGCCAGGGCCACCGCTCCGAGCAGGATCAGGAACGTCGGGGCTATGAGGCTCGTGGCGATCCCGAGCTGGGTCAAAGCCGCGAAGGCCGCAAAGACGATGATGCCGTACTGCGCGATGCTGCCGATGACGTTGCTCCCCGTTGCCCCCCGGACGATTCCCGCCACGAAGGTTGCCAGCAGGGTTGCGAGGACCAGGATCAGGATGGCAGCTATGACCTGCGGGATGTAGGCGATGAACTGCGCCAGGACGTCCGAGATCGCCGAGATCCCCAGGGTGTCCACAGCCATGGTGATGGCGATGAAGAACACCAGCCAGAAGATCAGCTTGCCGATGATCGAGATCGGGGTCTGCTGGGTCTGGGACCTCTCGAAGAACTGCTTTATGCCGCCCTTCTCCATCCAGCCCTCAAAGCCCATGCTCTGAAGCAGCTTGGTGACGACGCCCTGGAGCACCTTGGCGATGATGAAGCCAATGATGAGGATGAT
>JACCTS010000030.1 GCA_013812245.1 Rubrobacter sp. | reverse complement strand
CACGACGGCGACAACGTGCCCAAACCGTCCGTCGTCGCCATTACCGGTTTCGCCTAGGCGGCGTTCGCCTACGGGCCGCGACCGGGAGCCCGTCGGGTAGCGTCCCTTGGTGGCGGGCGCTACCCCTTCCCGCCCCAGGCGGGCGTCGCGGTCTACGAGCGCGGGAGCAGCGGCCTGCTGGGCGCGGCGAGGATCTACGACGATGTGGAGCCACCGGCCGTCTCGGACACGTCCGCCGTCTAGGCGGGACTTCTTAGAACCCCCTCGGCGCGAAGTTCGCGGAATAACCCTTCCACGCACTCGGGTGAATGCTTTCCCCGCCAGGCCAACTCGACTGGCCTAGGCCATAGCCCCGCCCGGCGCGGAAGATGTGGATCTGAGCCGGGCGCCAACGACCACCGGCCAGGCGAGCACCAAGAGCAGGAAGAGATAGTCGGTCAACTGCCCGAGGAAGGCGCTCAGGATGAAGAGTACCGCGATCAGGAGCACCCCAGAGGCCAGTGAGTACCAGCGGAGGCCCCGCCAGTACGGATCTCGCCTCCAGGTCCAGGCGAAGGTGAAGAAGGCGAGCGTCATCGACAGGATCAAGAGCATGAAGCCCACCCCGTGCATGATCCCACTGAAGCTTATCTCGGCGCCGGGGCGGTCCGTCTTGAAGAAGCCGAGGATGAGCCAGGCGATGCCCGCCACGAACACCAGCGCCGGACCCACCCGCGACCACCCCCTGGCCTTTGCGGCTCTCCACAGGCCGGCGGCGAAGACTACCATCAGCAGGCCGAAGATAACGAAGTTGGCCACCTGCACCCAGCCGTAGGGGCCAAGTGCCGTGCTACTGGGCCAGGCGACCTCATTGCGTCTGGTGGGGTGCCAGCCCAATCCCCGCAGGAAGTCGTACTCGGCCACGGTTAGGATGACGACGACGGCTGCGAAGATCAGCGGCCCAGCGATGCCGGCGAGGGCTCCCCGCCTGACGATGTGATATCGGTCCTCCATCCCATTCCTGATCATGCCGCTCATCTTCCCTGCTCTTGCTCTGTAGTGGGAGCGGAGCGCAGAGCAAACACCCCGCCCCTGCAACTAGTTACGAAAGGCAGCGTACAGGGCGAGGGAGGGGCGGCGCATCACCCAAACAGCGTATATTTGCTGTTGCTTGGGCGCTGCTCTATGAGCTTACAAGCGTGTGAACTTCCGAGAATTTCCCTTCCACGCACTCCGGTGAATAAAGGACTACCGTTACGCTCCTTAGGCTACGAAGCCGCCTTCTCGTTATGCCGTGGGTGCAAGAGACCATCGATGAAGTGCACGCTCTCCCACAGGTGGTGCAGGCTGTCCTGGTTCGCGCTCCGATAGACGGTATCGCCCACTCTGAAGCGGGCCAAGAGGTAGCCTGTGCTGGGCTCCTTGGCGAATACGAAGCTAGTCCCCCGCGGCACCTCATCTGGCAGGTTCGGATGCGCCTCGCTCATGGACTCGATCTGACGCTGCATCTCTTCCGGCCCGAAAAGATCGTCGTCGAAGCCGACAGAGATGTTGGCACCTTTGGGACCCTTCCACGGCAGCACCCTCGTGCTCATGAGCGGGAACCAGAGTCCTTGAAGGTCCCTAAGAGAGCAGAGCCCCCTTACCTGAACAATGCCGTGGCGAAAGCTGCGCTCCGAGCAAACAAGCCTTTGGGCAAGTTGATCTCCTCTGAGAGTGAACCCTTGGCCTCCTGGTGGCGGGCCTTGTGCAGGCGAGCCTCCAGGCGGTTGCGCCCAACCTCCGTGCGCATCTCCATCGCTCGCTGCCTGCTCAACTCAAACTCCTGATGAAGCATCGGTCTGGCTCCTTCTCTATGGTGCGGGGGTGAGGCCGTGGCGTCGCATCACTTCGGCGAGCGATGCGGGGTCGGGTGGACCGCCAGTTGAAGCCTCGATGACGGCGGCTATCTCGCGGAAGTACTCGGGGCCGAGGATGCCGGGGCTTACGATCGCGAGCATCTTCGCCTCGACGCCATGATCGTTGTCGAAGCGGTGGACGACTCCACGACGGATGCACAACACATCGCCCGCGCCTACGTCGGTCTTTGTTCCTTCCAGCGTCCAGCTCAGCACGCCCTCGAGCCCGTAGATCGTCTCATCGTAAGCGTCATGGCTGTGCGCGGCCGGCACTCTGGCTCCGGCTGGTACGTCGAACTCGAAGACTGCCACGGAACCTCCCGACTCCTGGCCTTCGAGCCTGAATCGGACCGCAATCTGCCCGATCCTGATTTCTTCGCTCGTGCTCATAGCTACCTCCTTACCGGCCTGATCTTCCCACCGGTAGCGTCTCGTCTCCTGCTCCTCGCCTATCATCCGACGGGATCCACATCGCAAGCCTCTTCTGCTTTCTCCCAGAAGTCCTCCGCTTCTATGGCTGCCTTCCCTTTCTCTCCTCCTTTCCTCTCTCGTCCATTTAGTACGCCATCCGTACTACAATGATACGTAAAGCGTACTATAATGTCAACAGCCAAGTACGTATCACGACAAAAAGGAGGACGCCCACTATGACCCAAGGCAAAGACTTCCCTCCGGCAATCGGGGCTCTCTTGCGGCTCGCTTGGCAAGCGGTGCGAGAGCGGATCTACGAGGGCGTCCTCGAGGCAGGTTACACCGACCTGAGCCGTGCTCACGTGCTCCTCTTCCGTTGGCCGCCCATCGATGGGCTTAGACCATCCGAGCTTGCGACGCGCAACCAGCTTAGCAGGCAGTCCATCAACGACTTACTGAGTGATCTGGAGAAGAAGGGTTACCTCGAGCGCACGCCAGATCCTACGGACGGACGCGCCCGAATCGTGCGCTTCACGGAGCGTGGATGGGAGCTCACGCAGGTGCTAAGCGACATGAGCTTCGCCACCGAGAGCGAGTGGGCACGGGCAATTGGAGAGGCACGCTTCGCCGAGTTCCGTGACACACTGTGCGAGTTGGTGGCCTACGCCTCGCCCGCCGGGGAGGCTGTACTGCGCG
>JACCTS010000025.1 GCA_013812245.1 Rubrobacter sp. | reverse complement strand
GTTCAGCGAACGTCGGACGGATCAGGATGAGCACCCACACCGGCACGCACGTGGACGCGCCCTACCATTTCCGGGATGACGACGACCGGGTTGCGGATCTAAACCTGGAAGCGTTCATCGGTCCGGCCCGCATGATCGCGGTCGATGAGGAGTCCATAGGAACAAGCGAACTGGAACGGTACGATCTCGAAGGCGTCGAACGCCTTCTCATCCGCACGGGTTCGTGGCGTGACCGGACGGTGTTCCCGGAAACCATCACGTATCTGCGCCCGGACGCCGCGCGGTTTCTCGCGGAGAAGGGAGTCCGGCTCGTAGGGGTGGATGCGCCCTCCGTGGACCCGCTCGATAGCAAGGATCTTCCCGCCCACGGGGCGCTACGAGCGAACGGCATCCACATACTCGAAGGGCTCGTCCTGGACAGGGTGGAGCCCGGAGACTACGAGCTTATAGCCCTTCCCCTGGCCCTCGAAGAGGCCGATGCCAGCCCGGTGCGGGCCGTGCTCCGCGCAACCCCCTGACCCATGCCGGTCCTGGCGAACCGAAGGTCAGCTCATGTCGAAGCAGGTTCGTCCGGGGGAGGCGCGTCGTTCCCGCCGGGGTCCGACGTGCGCTTCGGGGCATCCTTGAAGATCTTCAGCAGTGGGATCGCGACGATGGCCAGCATGAGCGCACCGCGCAAGATCGTGCGCAAAGCGCCGCTTTCGGTCCCGGGGGGATCGGTCATGAGATCAACGATGCTCCGGGGAAGGTTCAGGCCGAGTGCGGCGAGCGCGAAGACGACGCCAAGCACGCTGAAGGGGAGCAGGATAGTGATCAGAACCAGAAGGACGTATCGTGAGGCGCGAGGCCACTGTCCTCCCCGACTTCCCTGGCTCTCACCTCCTGGTTCGTTCTTGCTCATGGTGTCTTGCAGGAACAGTACGGCCGCGTGGACCGCGGCGGTAACGACGAAGGCCACAAAGCCGAACTGCTGGACCGTTGGGTTGAGGAGTAGCGTGCCGAGAAGGATCATCAACGCCTCGAAGACGTAGAGCAGCTTCAGCCCGTGGCGAAACATCAGGTTTCGTAGGCTACCCGGCACGGCCACCTCTACCAGCAACCAGAAGAGCCGCGCGCTCCGGGCGATCCAGACCACGCCTCTTTTGGGTAGCCGCCGGTCCTCGGAGTAGCCATCGAGCAGGTCCCCGAACACCCTGCTGGCCCGCCCCGCATTGAGCAACAAGCGTTGGGGATCAAACCTGCGTTTCGCAGCGTACTCTTCGTCGTCTTTGTATTTTTCCCGGAACGTGCTGATCATGCCGTTGGGAGATTCTCCCTTGAACACGTCCTCTGCGAGGATGGCGTAGTGGGCTTCCTCGATCAACTCTTCGCGTTTGACTTTGTCCGCGTCCGCAGGCAACAGCGCGGTGATTATGCGCTCCGCGCCGTCCAGCCGGCCCCAGAGGATATCGTTGGTTCGGAAATCCTTCTCGAAGAATGCGCCGAAGTTGTTCAGCTTCGTGCCCGCCAGCTTGGTTTTGCCGTTCGTCTCTTCATCGATCAGGGACTTTGCGTCTCTCGGGCTGATCCTGAACACGTCCACCCGGGACATCTCCTCTCCGACCCCGGTGGAGTATAGGATGGGGTGAGAGATCATGTCGTAGCTGGCGAAGTTTTCGTAGTAGAAGTGGACTGCCCGCCGGGCGATAACACCAAGTCTGGGATAGACGCCAGACGGCGCCAGGATGTCGTTGTACCCGTCGGAAGCCGCTGTTAACGCTTCGTTTATGTCTTCGTGTGACGTCAGATACTCCATGCACTGGCTTACGATTTCTTCCGTTACAATGCTATTGTTGCCGATTATTCCTTGCAGGGGATGGTTGGGTCGTGCCTGCCAGAAATCTTCCCTGAACGTGTGCAGGCCCGTTTGTACTTCATCCAAATCTCTTCTGATGGTGAGCAGTGCCTCTCGAAACTTCTCGAAGTCCGGCCCGGTCATGAAGTGCAGTCCGGTAGCCTGCTTTACGAGCATACGGGCACGTTCGGGGGGGCCTAACATCTGGTCTATCCTGGCGAGCACGAACTTGAGCCGGCGTATGCGCCATTTGATGTCGAAACGTCGCAAGAACGCGTTTTCGGTTTGCTTGCCATGTTCTCCGTCCGGGTCGTAGTGTTGCGCCCGATAGGTGCGCACGAGCTCGCGTACGGCCCGGAACTCGTCCGAATCTTCGTCGAGCCCAGCGACGCGGGTGATCAAGAGCGCAAGATCGTCCGTCACCTCCGTGACCCGCAGGTGCTGATAGCCGGTCCACGCCAGGCCCCTGGCCTCGACCATCTCGGACATGGTCATCTGGTCCCAGTCTTGTTCCTCGTACCAGGTTTGCCGCGCCGCTGAAGCCCGGAGTTCGTTCTCCGCTCCCGCGGATCGGAAGTCTCTCTCTTCCATGCCCTCGATGATGGTATTTACGCGCTCGATGAGCCTGTTGCGCTCGAGCACGCGTTGCAAGTCTTCCCGGATGGGCTCGTAGCGCGGGAGGGTGGAGAGCGATTGCCATGCGTTCTCGATGACGGTCCTCCGTTCCCGTCTCTTACGGTCTTGGGGTAGGATGTCCGGGCCGGGCGATTCGTCGCCCTCGTCCATCGTTCCGAACCCTGCGTCCTCGTCCCTGATGCTCTCGGGCGTGGGGTCAAGGTACACCAGCTTGCGGCTGACCGGTATCCCGGCGTGACGCAGTGGCATGGCATCCGTGGCGTGTCGGAACGGCCGGTTGTCGAGGACCCCGCCGTCGTTGAAGTTGCGTTCGAGGAAGGATTCGACCCGCTTCTTGGAGGCCACGGGTTTCAGGTACTCCTCGAAGAAGCACCGCCACTCGCGGTTGCCCGCTCTCGGGTCAGGGTTCCCGGAGGGATACCTGCCCAGAACTTCGTTTGCGTCGCCTAGCCTCATCGGCTCGAAGGCGGCGGGGTGCGCCGATGTGCAGCGCGCGGCGAAGGCGAGAAAGGGGTTGTTGTGGTGGAGAAAATCGTTTGGTCCGCCGTCGCGGTAGCGGAAGTGGAAGACGTTGCGGTGACGGTACTCATCGACGACCTTGTCCGCTAACTGGAGCTTGACGGGTTGGCCCGCCATGTCGGTCGCCGTAACGTACAGGTCGAGCTCGTCGGCGTTCTTCGGTGACGATGGGTTGTTCGCGGGTGGATCCTCACCCATCCCGTCCAGGGCTTCGAGTAGCTTCCAGTACATCCGTGAACCGTTGAGCAGCGACCGTGGTGGGTCCTGCCGGGCGAGTTTCGTGTCGCTGACGGATTTCTCGTCGTTGATCAAGACGCCCATGTCGCCTTGTTCGATCCACAGGTCCTTCAACTTATCTATCTTCTGGTCGTTGGCGAGAGCCTTGGCGAGGTACACGGCGTTGATCCCGCCGGCTGACGAGCCCGACAGGATATCCACCACGAACCGCGTCCGTATGGGCCTGGTGTCTGCTTCCGACACCTCAACCGTTGCTTCTCCCCAGGAGAGCATCCTCCCCAGCTTGCGGTAAACATTCTCCGTGCTCCGCAACCCATCGTCAGGACGGGAGGCGAGCGAAGGATCGTCCCCGCGGGGCGCCGTCGCACGCACCATCTTGAAAAGCTCCTGGGCCACGCCGTTCATGTAGATGGCCAGAGAAATGCCGCCGTACATCACGACCGCGAAACGGACCTCTTGGGTGAGCGCCATCTCCGGCTGATTTGCCTGCGCCATGGTCTTGTCCTCCCGTCCCCTGGATCGCCGGC
>JACCTS010000020.1 GCA_013812245.1 Rubrobacter sp. | reverse complement strand
CGAATCTCGAATTCCTCTGGGTCTTCGTTCACCACGACCCATCCGAGCGCGTCGCGCCACCAACGACCCAACGATTCGGGATCGTGCGCGTCCACAATCGTTTGTTCCCATTCAAGACTCATGCGTTGCTCCTATGTCAAGCCGCCGCCGGTTGCAACACCGGCGCGGTCTCGGTTGATGTCATTCGATCACTCCTCAGTGTGGTGAAGACGACCCTCACGAGTTGCCGTTTCAGACAGCGGATGGCTTCCCGTTCGGTCTTCCCCTCTCTCATCTTGCGCTCTACGTAGTCGCGAGCGGGACCGTAACACCTGATCTGGGTCACGGCGAAAGCGCGAAGCGACCGCCCTAACGTGCCGAGTAAGAGAACGTCTGCCGCAGAGGGAGGAGGCAGCTCGACTAGCCGAGTCTCGGTATCCGTCACACCGACACGCCGCGAAACCGGAGCTGCTAAGGCAGCGCGGGGACAAGCTCCTCCAGTAGTTGACGGACACGTCGGTCGATCTCTTCCCGGATTGGACGAACCTCGGAGATCGGCTTGTCGGCGGGATCGTCCAAGTCCCAGTCGAGGTAGCGCTTGCCTGGGTAGACCGGACACGCGTCGCCGCAGCCCATAGTGACGACGACGTCAGCGGCACGCACTACCTCGTCGGTCAGCGGCTTGGGGAACGCCTGACTCATGTCGACACCGATCTCCGACATCGCATCACGTACCCCGGCATGGATCTCGTTTGTTGGAGTCGAGCCAGCCGAACGAACGTGCACCCTCCCCTCGGCCACGCTATCCAGGAGTGCGGCCGCCATCTGAGATCGACCTGCGTTATGCACGCATACGAAAAGCACCTCCGGGACGCCCTTATCGATGATGCCCTCGGCCTGGCCGACAGCACGCAGGCGCTCCCTCGCGAAGCGATGGATAAACAACGGCACGAAAGCCTGCACCCGGGCCTGGCTCAACGACTCGAAGGACTCCGCCACGAATCGCTTCACGGTCTCGGCAGAGAACGTGCCGGTGAAGTCATCAGCGAGCTGGCTACAGATGTGTTCGAGCATCTCTTCGCTGTTGGCGTAGTCATTCAGTGACCTCACGTGACAACCTCCTGTCGCTTGTCCTCGCATACTGACGAGCCCGCTGATGACAACCGCTGCTCTCTTGCCGCTCTTACATCCGGTAGCAAACGCGCCAGGAGCCCAGCCAGAACCACGCAGGCGGCGGACGCCCACAGGCACGCCTCCAACCCTCTCCACTGATAGAGAGCACCCGACAGAACCGTCCCGGTCAGCCGTCCGCCGGCGTTGGCCATGTAATAGAAACCGACGTTCATCGCGACCTTGTCGCCCTCCGCGTAGCGCAGGATGAGGAACGAGTGAACGGCGGAGTTGAGCGCGAACACGACGCCGAAGGTGATGAGACCGATCACGAGGACCGCGGTCGGGGAGACACCGGCGGAAAGTCCCAGCGCGATCAGCGCGGGGAAGGTAGCCAGCACGAACGCGAGCCAGGTCGCGGTGGTCCCGTTCGGACCCGCCTCGCCCGTCCACCGTCGCAGGATCTTCGGAGCTGACGCCTGGACGCTGCCGTAGCCGATCACCCAGATGGCTAGGAATCCTCCTGCCTGCCAGAAACTCCACCCGAGGACCGAGCGCAGGAAGACCGGAAGCCCGACAACGAACCACACGTCGCGCGACGCGAACAGGAAGATGCGCGCTGCTGCCAAGACGTTGACCGAGCGGTTGTTGGAGAACATACCTTTGAACTTGGCCTTGCGGTCGGGGGTCCCGAGATGTCCGTGCATCATCGTGAGCACGACCACGAGGGCTGCCCCGACCAGCGTCAAGAGCACGAACAGCGCGGAACGGAACCCGATCACGCTCAGCAGCAGGCCGCCGAGGAAGAAGCCAACACCCTTGAGCGCGTTCTTGCTCCCCGTGAGAATCGCGACCCATCTGTACAGGTCGCCATGGGCGTCGTCGGGGACGAGCAGCTTGACCGCGCTCTTGGAG
>JACCTS010000011.1 GCA_013812245.1 Rubrobacter sp. | reverse complement strand
CCTTCGAGCCCGCAGCGAGTACATCAACGGCAGGTTCGGCGTTCCCTCCGGCAGACGATAGGTGTCGAAGCCGGACTTCTCCAGGATCGGCCAGCGCGGGAAGAGCGTGTAGTCGTGCTCGTTCAGCAGCTCGACGGTGAGGCTGGCCCCGATCACCGCGTTCACCACGTCGCTTAAAGTGTGGTTCCACTCGAAGGTGCGGTTGTTGAACGTCTCGGCCTCGAAGTCCGCGTAGGTGCCGGGTTCGTCCCATACGGTAGGCTCCTCGCGGTGGAAGTAGTCGTGCTCCACCGTCAGGTCGTCGTCCCCGAACACGTCCGTGAACGGGTGGAATTCCGCCAGGTACAGGAAGCCTCCGGGCCGCAGCAGTTCGGCGACCACCCCGGCCCAGCGTTCTATGTCTGGAAGCCAGATCAGGGCTCCAAGCCCCGTGTACACGACATCGAAGTCGCGCCCGCCGAGGGCGTTCACGGCGTCGTACACATCCGACTCCACGAAGTCGGCTTCGATATTCATCTCACCCGCCAGCTTCCGGGCGGCCTCGACGGCGGGGGCCGAGAAGTCCAGGCCCGCGACGCGGGCGCCGCGGCGGGCCCAGTTCAAGGTGTCCACACCGAAATGGCACTGGAGGTGGACCAGGTCTTTGCCGGCCACGTCGCCGACCTCCGCCAGCTCGAAGGGCCGCAGGCGCTCCGCTCCCCCCTTGAACCCCTCCACGTCGTAGAACTCGCCGAAGACGTGGATCGGGACGCGTTCGTCCCAGTTGGCCCTGTTAGTCTCCCGCCACTCCTCGCGCCAGTCGCCCATGCTCTCCTCGACTTCCGTTCTTGCGTTTTCCCTGCTGGGGATGGTAGCGGAGAAGTGGGACCGGCGGAAGCCGGGGAGAGAGTCTTCCGGCGGAGGCTACGCCTTGAGCCGGTATCCTGTCTTGAAGATCCACCACACCGCCGCAAGGCAAAGGGTCAGGAAGAGGATCGTCATGGACAGGCTCACGCCGACGCTCACGTCCGCTATGCCGTAGAAGCTCCAGCGGAAGCCGCTGATCAGGTAGACGATGGGGTTGAAGAGCGTGACCGTCTGCCAGAACGGCGGCAACATCTCGATGGAATAGAAGCTGCCGCCCAGGAAGATCAGGGGCGTCATGATGAGGAACGGCACGAGTTGGAGCTTCTCGAAGCCTTTGGCCCAGATGCCGAGGATGAAGCCGAAGAGGCTGAAGGTGAACGCCGTGAGCACGAGGAACAGGAGCATCCACAGAGGATGCGCGACCTCTATCGGCACGAAAAGCCCAGACGTCGCCAGAATGAGCAGGCCCAGGATGACCGACTTGGTCGCCGCCGCCCCGACGTAGCTGATAACGATCTCGATGTACGAAACAGGTGCAGATAGTAGCTCGTAGATCGTGCCCGTGAACTTGGGGAAGAAGATGCCGAACGATGCGTTGGAGACGCTCTGCGTCAGCAGCGACAGCATTATGAGTCCAGGCACGATGAAGGCCCCGTAGCTGACCCCGTCAATGCCGGTGATGCGCGAGCCGATGGCCGCCCCGAAGACGACGAAGTACAGGGAAGTCGAGATGACGGGCGTTACGATGCTTTGTAGTATCGTGCGCCCGGTACGCGCCATCTCGAACACGTAGATCGCGCGTATCGCGTGAAAGTTCATGGCCTCTCCTTTACCAGATCCACGAAGATCTCCTCCAGCGAACTCTGCCTCGTCTGGAGATCCCTGAACTTGACGCCCGCCGCGTTGAGGTCCCCGAGCAGGTCGGCGATGCTCCTTCGCTCCGTCCGCGCATCGTAGGTGTAGATCAACTCCGTGCCACCCGCCGCCAGTTCCAGCCCATAGTCGGCTAGTTCGTCCGGAACCTCGTGTAGCTTGCCGAGCAACTGGAGCGTCAGTTGTTTCTTGCCCAGCTTGCGCATGAGCTCGGCTTTCTCTTCGACCAGCATGATGTCGCCGTTGTTTATCACCCCGATGCGATCCGCCATCTCCTCGGCTTCCTGGATGTAGTGAGTGGTGAGGATGATGGTCACGCCGCCCTCGCGCAGCCTGCGAACCATCTCCCACATGTCACGGCGCAACTCCACGTCAACGCCAGCCGTCGGCTCATCGAGGAAGAGGATTCGCGGCTCGTGCGAGAGGGCCTTGGCGATCATGACCCGCCGCTTCATGCCGCCGGAGAGCGTCATGATCTTGTCGTCCTTCCTGTCCCACAGCGACAGATCTCGCAGAACCTTCTCGATGTAGCCGGGGTCCCTGGGCTTGCCGAACAGCCCCCGGCTGAAGTTGCATGTGGCCCAGACGGTCTCGAACGCATCGGTCGTGAGCTCCTGGGGGACCAGCCCGATCAGGGACCGCGCCGCCCGGTATTCGGTGATGATGTCGTGACCATCGGCCTGTACAGTGCCTTCCGTCGGGTTGACGATCCCGCAGATCACGCTGATCAGGGTCGTCTTTCCGGCGCCGTTCGGGCCCAACAGGGCGAAGATCTCGCCGCGCCGGATGTCCAGGTTGATCTTCCCGAGCGCCTGGAACCCGGAAGCGTAGGTCTTGGAGAGGTTGGATACGGATATGATGGGCTGCATGGATTGCGTGGCCTGCACGGTCAGACGTCCTGTCCGGCGGCTATTCGATGTTCGTCGTTCATCTGGTTTCTCCTAATATGAGAGCAACTTCCCGCACATATTTTCCTGCGGACACCGGCCTCGCGCGACCGGCGGAAGTACGGTTTTCGTCACGTACCTTCGTACAGGTCGAATACCGTTCCATCATACGGTTTTATCATTTCTTGTTTCGGTACAGGTACATGGTGATCGGGGCGAAGACGGCGATGAGCACGGCGCATGACAGGAAAACCGCGCCGATCTGAGGGATAGCCGCCGTCCCCGACATCAGGCCGCGCACCGCCGTGACGAGGTGCGTGATCGGGTTGAAGCCGATGGTCGTCTCCAGCCAGGATGGCATTGTCCGCGGGTCAACGAAAATGTTGCTCGCGAACGTGAGGGGGAAGAGGATCATGAAGCTCACCATCATGACCGAGTTCGGGGTACGCAGGATCAGCCCGAGCGCCGTCCAGATCCAGGACAGGCTGAACGAGAACACCAGCACGAGCGCGACGGACAACAGCACGCCGATCACGCCTCCCTCGGGGCGGAAGCCCAGTATGAGGCCGAGCGCGATCACTATCGTGGAGGCCATCGCGTAGCGGGCCACGTCGCCGAGCAGCGCGCCAACGAGAGCGGCGGGACGCCAGATGGGCAGCGACCGGAAGCGGTCGAAGACCCCTTTGGTGACATCTGTGTTCAGCCCCATCCCAGTGTACATGGTGATGAACACCACCGTTTGGACGAGGATGCCCGGCAGTAAGAATTGCAAATACTCGCCCGTCGAGCCGGCGATGGCCCCGCCGAAGAGGTACGTGAACATCAACGTGAACATGATCGGGAACGCCGTTACGTCGAACAATTGCTCGGGGACGTGTTTGATCTTCAACAGCGCCCGCCACCCGAAGGTGAGCGACGCGGACAGCGCGTTCGGGCGCTTCGGCCTTTTGCCCGACGCCAGCGCCGAGCGCAGCGCATCTTCGCGGACTACTGGTTGCGCCGATGCAGTCGGTGTCGTCATGCGGCTTCTCCTTCGGTCGCGGCGGTGTCTTCGTCCTCGGCGGGCCGCCCGGTAAGGGCGAGGAACACCTCGTCGAGGCTCGGCTGTCCGAGAGCAAAGTCGGTTGTGGCGACGCCGGAACGGGACAGCTCGACGAGAGCATATGAGACGCGCTCGGGGTCCGAGACCCGCGCCGAGAGCGACGCCGGATCGGAGCCTGGCTGCACGGGAACGCCGAGAGCTTGCGACAGAATCCGCTCGGCCTGGGGTTTTTGTTCGGGGTCGCGCAGCCTGACATGAAGCGCGCCCGAGCCTACGGAGGCTTTGAGTTCTCCGGGGGTTCCCTCGGCGATGACTCTTCCGTGGTCTATCACGGCTATGCGGTCGGCGAGCTGGTCAGCTTCGTCGAGATATTGCGTGGTCAACAGTACCGTCGTGCCTTCGGCGGCCAGCGTCCGGATGATCTCCCAGACCTGGTTGCGGCTGCGCGGGTCGAGGCCGGCTGTCGGCTCGTCAAGGAAGATCAAGTCTGGCGTGACGACGATGCTCGCCGCGATGTCGAGCCTGCGCCGCATGCCGCCTGAGTACTTCTTGACCTGACGCCCGGCCGCCTCGGAGAGTCCGAAGGCGTCGAGCAACTCGTTCGCTCGCGCCTTCGCCTGTTTTCGCGAGTGGCCCAATAGACGCGCGATCAGGACGAGGTTCTCCAGCCCGGTGAGGTCTTCGTCCACCGAGGCGAACTGCCCGGTGAGGCTTACCCGGCCACGCACCGCATCGGACTCGCGAACGACATCGTGGCCGAATACCCGCGCCGTGCCGGAGTCCGGACGGAGCAGGGTGGCGAGCATCCGGATTGTGGTGGTCTTGCCCGCGCCGTTGGGGCCGAGGAAACCGTAGATCTCACCCGGAACCACTTTCAGGTCCACGCCGCCGACCGCGACGTTGTCCCCGAACCGGTGAACCAGCCCCTCCGCATGGATTGCCAGGCCATCCGCGCCGTCTACAAGATCACGTCCAATACTCATCTTGCCGTCACCTTCCCCCGCGATAAAGTCTTCCTTCGACACTTTCACGCCTCCCCGAATTATAGGTCAGGAACCCCCGTTTCCCTACAGTGTTATCCGCCGATTCGCCGGGTTGTGGATCTCAGAGGGCGCTGTTATGAGCCGCCCGGCCTGTTGGGCCGTTCGGGACCTCTGCCCCGATTTTAGCCATCCGGATCAAGGCGCGGTTGCTGCGTTCATGGAAGGTCCTTTCTCTGTAGCGTCACGAGAACGCCGGCGTTCTTGACCGATCAGCCGCTCTCGCCGCGGCTCACCCTTTCGATGATCTCGTCGATGCGCCGCTCGGCCTCCGCCCTTTCGACGAACTCGTAGTAGGGCTGACCCGCGGCGGCAATCCCGGGCGCGATGAGGTCGAAGTCGAGACCGCGGATCAGCTCCAGACTCTCGATGTATCGCTCACGGTCGCTGACCCCATCGAGCACTGCGGCCCTCCATTTGCCCCGGCTGAAGAAGATGGTGTCTCCGGTGAACAGGACGTGATGCTCCCCCGTGTCCCAGAGGAAGGCGGTGGCTCCGCTGGTGTGTCCCGGAATGGGGATGACCTCGAAGTCGTCGCCTGTGTGGTGGCGCCCGGAGAAAGTCTCGTCTACGTTGCAGATCTCGGACACCGACGGTGCGTCTTTCTCATGGACATGAAGTGGAGCGTCGAACGTCCTTGCGACCCAGTCGCAGGCGGGCGAGGCTTCGTGGTGGTGGTTCAGGTACTGGCGCGAGATGCCGCCGAGGTCGTTGACCGCCTCTACGTCCTGCTCCAGGGCGGCGGAACGGTAGAGGAGCAGGTTGCCCCGCTCGCACCGAAGCAGGAAGGCGCGGATCTCGAGCGAGGGTCCGAACCCCAACGGCTCGGGTTCTGAGGCGTACAGGCCGGGTATCACGGTATCCATGATAGGTGCTTCTCCTCCTTCGTCGGTTGCTTCGGTTGTGGGGTGGGAGGCAAGGCTCGCCAGGTGGCAAGGACCCCCAAAACGTGCCACGCATCATCCCTGGCGCGCGGAGCTCCGCTCGGCTCGCTGCCTGGCCCGCTCGTAGTTCATGCGCAAGAGTTCGATCACGGCCTCCGCGCCGTCGGGACCATCCATCCTCCGGCGCACCCAGCCCGAGTTGGGCAGCGGCGGATGCACCGAGGCTCGCCCTTGTGCTATGAGCTCGTCGCGCACCTTCTTGGGGAACGGCAGGTCTGCGAAGCTGGAGCCATGCAGGTGCCCGAGCTCCACCTTGCCGTAACTGAACTGCAGTCCGCCCCTTCCGGTGTCTCCGGTGGTGACCCCCGGCCAGCTCTTCACCTCGTGTTCGATCAACGCCAGCGGTTCGTCGCTCATCCGATTCTTCCTTCTCCAGACTTGCCTTGTTCGATCTGCATCGTGTTGATGAGCAGAATGGAATCGAGCATGTTCTCTCTCCTTTTCTTGGCTTGCCTCGCGCACCTTTATTTTGCGTCGGGAAAGGGTCTCGCCCATCGTGCGGGAGTACGGTTTTAGGCATGTACCTTCGTACAGGTCAAAACCCGCCAGGCCCCACGTCCGGTGAACGCCGGTGTGTTTACAAGATGATGCGCTTGCACACTCTAGCCCACCGCGACAACATGCTCATCGTTGATCGGGGTTGTAGTGACGTACCTCTGCTTCGATTGGAGAACTCCACGAGCCGAAAGGCAGGGCCTGGTGCGCCGTTACGCCTGCTCCTTGAAGTGCCGGACGGAGACTTCCTGATAATGCCCGCACGCTTCGCAGGTGAACGGGCGTACCTTCCGCGACGAGTAGGCGGGAACGATGGTCGTCTTGTTCCAGTCGTAGACGTGGCCGCAGTTATCGCACTTCTGCCGGAACGTGACCACCGTGCCCCGCTCGTTGACGATCTTGCCGCCCGTCATCTCTATCGCCACGCTACGCCTCCCGACGCCGATAAGCCCGAATGTACTCACCTGATTCTACAAAACGAGGTG
>JACCTS010000608.1 GCA_013812245.1 Rubrobacter sp. | reverse complement strand
CCGATGAGCTACCAACGGTAACGTGGGGAGAAGCCAGATCGTTACTGAACTATGCTAAGAAATTTGTTGCGACAGTCGGGGACCAGTACCTGGGACTGATTTTCAGCGACAGCAGCGATAATTATAGGCTGACGAACGACGCTCGCCGTACGTCCCGACAACTCCGTAGACTGCTAAAGTCCGCGAACATCTTAGAGGGGAGACGCTGTTAGCCCCCGATCTGGCTCATCGTGCGGTTGCGGGACTCCTCGGGGAGGGTGAGGCCCGCCGGAGGCTTTATCCTGGCAGTGTGCCACAGGACCTCGTGGATGGCGGGGATGGGATCCTCGCTACGGATGGCGTCCTTTACCGGCACGTCGAGGTCGGTGAGCAGGCAGGGGTGGATCTTGCCGTCGGCCGTCAGCCTCAACCGTGAGCATCTTGCGCAGAACGGCTCCGAGACCGGCGTTATGACGCCGAAAGTGCCAGGCGCGCCGTCGAACTTGAACTCGTCCGCCGGGGCCGCAGGGTCTTCTTTCTCGACGGGTTCGAGGCCGCCAAGCTCGTCCTGAGCCCGCTCCAGGATCTCGCTCCCTGGGATGAACAGTGAGCGGAAGCGCGAGCCGTCGGTGTCGCCGTTCAGGGGCATTAGCTCGATGAAGCGGACGTGCATCGGGTACTTCATCGTCAGACTGGCCATGTCCGCGATCTCATCGTCGTTCACCCCGCGCATGGCGACCGCGTTGATCTTGACCGGCGAGAGCGGGGTCTCGAGCGCCGCCATCACCGAAGACCACACCTTCTCGAAGTGGTTGCGCCGCGTGATGAACTGAAATTTCTCCGGCTGGAGGGTGTCGAGTGAGATGTTGATGCGGTCGAGACCGGCTTCGACTAGCCCTTCGAGGTTATCCTCCAGCAGATAACCGTTGCTGGTCATCGTGACCTCATCGAAGCCGATGTCCTTGAGCCATCCGACGAACTTCACGACGCCCCGCCGCACCAGCGGCTCGCCGCCCGTGACGCGCACCTTATTGACCCCTAGAAAGAGGCAGGCTTCTGCGAAGGTGAGCATCTCTTCCAGGGTGAGTATGTGGCTCTTGTCCTGGAAGACGATGTCCTCGGGCATGCAGTACTGGCAGCGGAAGTTGCAGCGGTCGGTGACGGAGATCCGGAGATAGTCCATCTTGCGGTCGTGGCTGTCTGTTAGCTGAATCATTGTGCCCCCGATTGTATCGTCTATGAATGTGTGGCGAGCAGATTAGCCGGGCGTCTCCGAGGCGTGGTCTTCGATCAGGCCGAGCCGCCTGGCCACGTAGCCCGCAGTGGTGGCTTGTAGGAGGAGGGTGGACAGGACGGCCAGTGCGACGAGAGAGACCGCTATCTCCGCGCCTTCCACGCCGTCGGCGAGGAGCAGGCTGGCGACGGCTGCGGGGATGACGCCCGTGTAGCGGCACCAGCTGAGGAAGGCGATCTCGTTTCGGGTCCATCGCCCGCGCCGGTCGGGGAGCAGGCAGGCCAGAACGGTGATCGGCCTGGCCACGAAGATGAAGACGAACATGACGATGAGACCGCCGAAGAGGTACTGCCACAGGGCGTCGAACGGCAGGTTCATGCCGAGGGTGACGAAGACCAGGAGCGTCGCGATCTCGGAGATCTGGCCGGCGAAATTCTCCAGCATCTTGGCGTTGCGGTCGTGCTGCCCCAGGCCGAATTCGCCCATGTTGCCAACGATCAAACCCATCAGGAAGGCGGCCAGATAGCCCGAACCGCCGACGAAATCCGTCGAGAAATACGCGAGCGCCACCACCGCCAGGATCGCGACGCCAGGCGCCTCGTCCCAGATACCGGCCCGCGCCGTCGAGGCGACGGCGTAGGCGAGCAGGAGGCCGGCCACGATCCCGACGACGCCCCCAAGCGCGAGTTCCTGGGAGAATTGGAGAGCTGGCCCGGATATCGTCAGGTTGCCGGCCTCGACCACACCCACCAGGGTCAGGGTCAGCACGGTCCCCGTCACGTCGTTGAAGGCGGACTCGGCAATCACCGTCTGTGAGACCTTCGGGCGCAAGTTCAGGCGCTCGAAGAGGGGGATGAGGATGGCCGGATCGGTGGCGGCGAGCACGGCCCCGATCATCAGGGCGACCGTAAATCCCACCCCGAAGACCGGGGCCACGACCACGGCGACGATGAGGGCCGTCAGCAGCACGCCAGGAAGGACGAGCAGACCGAGGCTGATGGCGGTGCGCGAGATCACACGCAGCGAGATCCCGACACCGCCGTGGAAAAGGATCAGAGCCACCCCGATATTGAAGAGGAGCTGCGCCCCCGTCCCGTCGAGCGGGTTCTCGACGAGGCCCAGTATCGAAGGCCCGACCAGGGCTCCCGCGGCCACCAGCAGGATCATCTCGGGTATCCGCAAGAACGTCGAGAGGAGTTGCGCCACCAGACCGGCCCCCAGGATGAGGCCGAAGTCCCGCAGTATGTGTTCGACCTCCACGGCCTACTCTTCGTCCCCCGCGATACTGGCTATGTCGTTCGCCAGCGTCCCCCAGCTCAGATGATCCACGCTGTTCCGCCGCACGATCTCCCGGCACCGCCGCTGCTCCTCCTTGGGTAGCGAAAGGTAGTCCGTGAGGACGCGGGCGAGGTTCTCCTCGAAGCTGTCCATACCGACGCGCAGGTCGAAGGGGAGATGCCGGCCCACGATGCCGCCGGCCTCCCTGAGCCCCGAGTGGTCCGCGACGAACGGGACCA